>CALBEY010000014.1 GCA_937888805.1 uncultured Burkholderiaceae bacterium | reverse complement strand
TTTCTTCTGAATATAGATTTAATTTATTTGAAAGCATTTAATTTTTTACCCCAGTCAAATTTTATTAAAATTTAACTCAATATAAGCATGAATGTTAATTCTGTGGATGACACATGTGCTCCAAATAGCAGCACGCTATCACTGTTTGCCTTTCTGTACGAGTTTCTAGAACCCGCTCTGTCCCCAGACTGATCGTTTTGACTTGGCCATGATTTGTCGCAAGACGTGGACTGCTTCATAGATTGCTTGATTATCCAGTTTTGCAACGTTCTGTTGCAACTGCTTAAGATTAGCCACAACCTCATCAACGGCTTGCCCGATTTTGGCAAACGACGGAACCACAAACCCCAAGTGCTGGGATTTGATCCACTCAGTGTTCCAGCGCTCTTGAGGCATGGTCCAAGCGTTACGCGCCACAATGACGGGTAAGCCACAATGAAGTGCCTCACTGATCGAGCCTGGGCCAGGCTTACCAATGAAATAGTCTGCCAAACGCATGTGATTAGCGACGTCCTGCGTAAAACCCACCACATGATGAGCGGCGTTTGACGGCTGCTTGTTCAATGCCTCAATTAAAGACTGATTGCGTCCGCAAAGCAGAATCAATGGCCAATGAGCCAGTTGAGTCGAGATGCGCTTCATCGCAGCCGAGCCGTGCCCACCAAACATGACTAGGCCAACCAAATCATCATGTTTGAATCCGAGTTCACGACGGACTGCTGATCGGTCAAGCCTTGATTCTGCATAAAAATGAGGCGATAACAGCATGCCTGAGACCCGGTGAATCTGAGCCTCACTAACACCTTGCCCAATGGCTTGGGCAACAGCGTGATCAGAACCGCAAATCAGGTGCTGTGTAAAGCCTGGCTCCACCCAGAAGTGGGGGGGATGGTCAGCCATGTCCGTCATGACTGTAACGAACGGCGTTGCTGGTGAAGCTTGCTGGATGCTGTGCCCAATGGCACGATTGAAATTCGGTACGAGCGAAACCACCATGCTCGGTTCGGTCATTGACCAGTAGGCCTTCAGCCTAGCAACAAGTTTCGGGTGGGACAGACGAATGACGGCTTGCAACAGTTTCAACTCTTGCGCTAAGCCAAGCGTAAAGCCGCTTGACAGGCGCTTGTTGTAGTAAGCCTCAGGCGCAAAGCCAGTGACGCGCTTAAATCGTCGCTGAGGGTCAAGAACCTGAAACAGATCGACTAGCGATACCGTCCAATCAGGACATTGAGCAGACAACACAGTTTGCAATGCAGTTGCGGCTGCGCGATGCCCACCACCAGCATCGAAATAGATCAGGGCTACTC
>CALBEY010000013.1 GCA_937888805.1 uncultured Burkholderiaceae bacterium | reverse complement strand
TCCCACTCAATGGTCGCCGGTGGCTTGCTCGAGACATCGTAAACCACGCGGTTAATGCCCTTGACCTCATTGATGATGCGCGAAGAAACCTTGGCGAGCAAAGGATAAGGCAGTGGTGCCCAATCAGCGGTCATGAAGTCTGACGTTTGCACCGCTCTGAGCGCCACCACGTATTCATAGGTGCGGCCATCGCCCATCACCCCGACAGACTTCACCGGTAAAAACACCGCAAACGCCTGCGACGTCAGGTCATACCAACTCTTACCGCTCTCAGCATCTACCGTGTTGCGCAGTTCTTCAATAAAGATCGCATCGGCTTGACGCAGCCAATCCGCAAACGGCTTATTGACCGCCCCAAGAATACGCACCCCTAGCCCTGGGCCAGGAAACGGATGCCGATAAACCATCTCAGGCGGTAAACCCAAGGCAATCCCCAGTTTGCGCACCTCGTCCTTAAAAAGCTCACGCAAAGGCTCAAGCAACTTCAAATTTAGCGTCTCAGGCAAACCACCCACATTGTGGTGCGACTTGATCGCCATGGCTTTGCCCGTCTTGGCGCCGGCGGACTCAATCACATCGGGATAAATCGTGCCTTGGGCCAACCACTTGGCATTATCAATCTTGCCCGCCTCGCGTTGAAACACCTCAACGAATTCCTTACCAATGATCTTGCGCTTGGCCTCGGGATCCGTGACCCCATCAAGCTTACTCATGAAGTCGTGGGTCGCATCCACATGGATCACCTTGACCCCCATGTGCTCACCAAAGGTACTCATGACCTGCTCGGCTTCATTCAAGCGCAACAAACCATGATCCACAAACACACACGTCAACTGATCACCAATCGCCCGATGAATCAAAGCCGCCGCTACTGAAGAATCAACACCGCCAGACAACCCCAAAATCACCGCATCCGTACCGACCTGCTCACGAACCTTGGCAATCGCCTCATCCACATAACTCGGCATCGTCCAATCACCACGGCAACGACAAATCCCCAACACAAATCGATCAAGAATGGCCTGGCCTTGCACCGTGTGCGTGACTTCTGGGTGAAACTGCACCCCATAAAAACCACGATCCTCATCGGCCATACCCGCGATTGGGCACGAAGGCGTTGAAGCCATCACCACAAAACGATCTGGAAGTTTGGTGACCTGATCACCATGACTCATCCAAACCTTCAACATCCCATGACCTTGCTTGGTCACAAAATCTTCAATACCTGCCAACAACTTGGTGTGACCCTGGGCACGCACCTCAGCATAGCCAAACTCACGGTGAGCGGCAGCCGTCACCTTGCCCCCGAGCTGCTGCGCCATCGCCTGCATGCCATAACAAATACCCAACACCGGCAAGCCCTGCTCAAACACCGCATGCGGCACTTTTGGCGCGTCAGCATCATAAGCCGACAAATGACTGCCCGACAAAATGATGCCTTTTAAGCCCAACGATTTTTGTTGCTGCAAAAAGTCTTCCGTGATGTGACTCGGATCACCAGCGTGCAATTCGCAATAAACCCCCGCTTCGCGCACCCGGCGGGCAATCAACTGCGTCACCTGTGAACCGTAGTCCAAAATCAGAATTCGTTCATGCATGGTCTTTGCTCAAAAAGAAGGCGTAAAAAACATAAAAACAGGTGATGCACCCAAAAAACCCATTGGCCTTAATCGGCGCGATAGTTCGGTGCTTCTTTGGTGATTTGGACATCATGCACATGTGACTCACGGATACCGGCTGCCGTGATCTGCACAAACTGCGGCTTGGTGCGCATCTCGTCAATCGACGCGCAACCGCAGTAACCCATCGAGGCACGCAAACCACCCACCAACTGATAAATGATCGCCAGCACGCTGCCCTTGTAAGGCACCCTGCCCTCAATGCCTTCTGGCACGTACTTGTCCGTGTTGTTCGACGCATCTTGGAAATAACGATCGGCTGAGCCATCAGCCATCGCACCCAAACTACCCATGCCACGATAAGACTTGTACGAGCGACCTTGAAACAAAATCACCTCACCCGGTGACTCTTCAGTGCCGGCAAACATGCCGCCCATCATCACCGAAGACGCACCCGCAGCAATCGCCTTGGCAACATCGCCAGAGAATCGAACACCACCATCTGCAATCAGCGGGATACCCGTGCCTTCAAGCGCCTTGGAAACGTCTGAGATAGCTGTGATCTGCGGCACACCCACACCCGCCACAATCCGTGTCGTGCAAATCGAACCCGGGCCAATACCGACCTTGACACCATCAGCACCCGCTTCGGCCAAAGCGCGCGCCGCTTGAGCCGTGGCAATGTTGCCACCAATCACTTGAACTTTGGGGTAGTTGTCTTTGATCCAGCGCACCCGCTCAATCACACCAGCCGAGTGACCGTGCGCCGTGTCAACAATAATCACATCCACACCAGCCTGAACCAGCTTCTCAACCCGCTCTTCGGTCCCTGGACCAACACCGACCGCCGCGCCCACGCGCAACTGTCCGTGAACGTCTTTACACGCCATCGGGTGCTCAGTGTTCTTAACAATGTCTTTGACGGTAGCCAAGCCACACAACTCAAAGGCCTCATTCACAATCAGCACCCGCTCTAAGCGGTGCTTGTGCATCAGCGACTGGGCTTGATCAAGCGTTGCCCCTTCAGGCATGGTGATCAATCGGTCTTGTGGCGTCATGATGGTGCGAAGCGGCTCATCTAACCGTTCTTCAAACCGCAAATCACGGTTGGTGACAATTCCAACCACCTTGCCGCCTTCCACCACCGGCAAACCCGAGATGCCATGCTGCTTTTGTAAAGAAATGGCATCACGCACCCGCATCGATGGGGTGACCGTCACCGGATCAATCACAATACCGAATTCATGGCGCTTCACACGAGCGACTTCACGCGCCTGCTCATCAGCCGTTAAATTCTTGTGAATAATGCCAATCCCACCCTCTTGCGCCATCGCAATCGCCAAATGGGCTTCAGTCACGGTGTCCATCGCCGCTGAAACCAGCGGGATGTTCAACGCAATAGAACGGGTGAGTTGGGTCGTTAGAATCGTGTCGCGAGGCAACACTTGCGAGTAAGCGGGCACCAATAGAACGTCGTCAAAGGTGAGCGCGGTTTGGGATAAACGCATAAAAAGCTCCGGTCGCAAAGATAAATTATACGGGATACGCGTTTACCCGTGGGCACATAGGGTCTGTTTGATATGGCCATTGGGGGATTGACAAGACGTTAAGACGTTAAGAGGACAAGACAACAAGGCGCCAACGTTTAGAGCGCCACACGGCCGCGACCGTCCAATGACATCAACATGGCCTTGGATATCCATCAATACATTATTTAGGTTTTAAAGCGTAAGTTTGTCCGGACAATTTGATAAACTCATCAAATCGTTTTCAAACAGCTGTTTTTACTTTTGCTGTTGAAACACCCATTCGTTGAACAAGACACGCTCAAGGAACCCTGACATGGAAATCCTAACTGTTGGCTCAAACCGATACCGCACCAGCTACGGCAGGTATCTCGAGGACTTTGCGCTCGGTGCGATTTACGAACACAGACCCGGGCGCACCATCACCGAGGTCGATAACATCCACTTCTCGCTGCTGACCATGAACGCGCACCCCATGCATTGCGACAGCCATTTCGCCAAGGACAGTGAGTTTGGTCAGCCTTTGGTCAACAGTGCGTTCACACTGGCTGTCGTGGTGGGAATGACCGTCAACGACGTGAGTGCCAAAGCCATTGCAAACCTGGGATGGAAAGAGATCAATCTAACCGCCCCTGTGCACCCGGGTGACACGCTCTATGCCGAATCTGAAGTCCTCGAGGTCCGAGAATCAAAAAGCCGCCCGACGCAAGGCATCGTGACCGTTCGCACTCGCGGCTTTAATCAAGATGGCACAGAAGTCATCAACTTTGTGCGATCAGCCCTCGTGCCCAAACGGGGGCATGGTGTCGGTGACATTGACAGCGACGTAGTTGATAAAAATTAACCCCGCCAACTCAACAGACACACCCCATCGGAGTGAGACATGAAAAACGACCTGGATCAGTCACTGTTAGCCACGGCATCAATCTCTGAAGAGCTCGCCGCCTTTGCTGCTCAGTTCAAACCACAGTCCATCCCATCGTCAGTGCGCGAACGCGCCAAGCTGCTGATGCTAGACGCGCTGGGCATTGCTTTTGCATCACGCGGCTATGACTTCGCTGACAAAGCCATGGCCTCTATCGGCGAACTTAACGAAGGCGGACAATCCATTGTGATTGGATCCAAAGAGCGCCTAGACACGCGCAATGCCATTTTGATGAACGGGATTTTGGTGCACGGACTGGATTTTGATGACACGCACTCAAAAGGCGTCATTCACGCCACAGCATCGGTGTTACCCACCGTTCTTGCCGTCGCGGCCAAACACAACCGCAGCGGCGAAGAACTTGTTTCTGCGTATGTTTTGGGTGTTGAAGTGGCCACCCGGCTCGGTGCTGTTGCAAAGGGTGGCTTTCACCAAGTGGGTTTTCATCCAACGGGACTGATTGGTGCGTTTGGTTGCGCTGTTGCCACGGGATACCTGCTGGGGTTAACCGAGTCACAGTATGTTGACGCAATCGGCTTGACGCTCTCGATGGGCTCAGGCACGCTTGAATTCTTGAATGATGGCGCCTGGAACAAACGCATGCATCCCGGCTGGGCCGGGGTCAGTGGCGTGACGGCAGCCACACTGGCCAAACATGGCTATCTGGGCACCAAACTGGCCTTCGAAGGCCGCTTTGGGCTCTATCGAAGCCACCTGCCACCGGGTCAAGACTTTGACTTGAGCCTGGCCACGGCAGATTTGGGGTGTGTCTGGGAAGTCAGCCATGTTTCTGTCAAACCCCTGCCCGCCTGTCACTTCACGCACGCGGCGATTGATGCCGCGATTCGAATCCATCAAAAAGGCATCCCGCTCGAACAAATTGATCGTGTCGATGTCTTGGTGCCTGCAGAGGTCATCAAAACAGTTTGCGAGCCTGAAGCACAAAAACGAAAGCCACAGAACGCGTATGAGGCCCAATTCAGCATCCCTTTCCTTGTTGGCACCGGGTTGCTCAAAGGACGCTTAACCCTAGAAGACATCGAAGCGCCTGCTTTGCACGATTCACAAGTCCTCGCCCTTGCCGCTCGCACCTTCTATCAGGCAGACCCAAACAGCGCCTTTCCCAAGTACTTTGACGGCGAGGTGATGGTCACACTCAAAAATGGCGACGTACTGCGCGAGCGTGAAGCGGTAAACCGTGGCGCCGTCGATCGCCCGCTGACTGCCTTCGATATCACCCAAAAATTTCGCGCCAATGCCGCCAGGCAACTCAGCGAAGATCGAGTGGCCGCCATCGAGCAAGCTGTGCTCACGATGGAGAGTGACTCAGCCCATTCACTAGCCCTTGCGCTTGGCCAATAACTGGCATTGAAACATTGACCCCATAGACTCAAAGGATAAAAACCGTGCAGCAAGATGACAATCAAGAAAGCCTGATACTGGACAGCGTAGAACGATTTTTGGCTCAAGAAGTAAAACCACACGCCCAAAGACTGGAGCACGACGATATCTATCCAACAGAAATCGTTGAGAAGATGAAGGAAATGGGCTTGTTTGGATGCTTGATTGCACCCGAATATGGTGGCTTGGGGCTGTCCACCGTCACTTACGCAAAGATCATTGAGCGTATCTCAACCGTGTGGATGTCTGTCGCTGGCATTATCAATTCACATTTGATCATGGCCATGTGTCTGCAACGCAATGGGACTGATGATCAAAAGGCATATTGGTTACCCAAATTTGCAACCGGTGAATTACGCGGCGGCATTGCCCTCACGGAGCCTGATTGCGGTACCGACCTGCAAGCCATTCGGACAGGTGCCAAACTCGCCGGTGACCATTATGTTGTGAACGGCACCAAAATGTGGATCAGTAACGGCATTGAAGGCAACTGCTTTGCCTTGCTGGTGAAGACCGACCCCACAACCAGCCCAAGGCACCTCGGCATGAGTTTACTGATTGCACAGAAAGGCGAGGGTTTCTCTGTCAGTCGCAAACTGGAAAAGCTCGGCTACAAAGGGATTGATTCAGCAGAATTGGTTTTTAACGATTACAAAGTCGCCAAAGACCGCCTCATCGGAGGCATTGAAGGCAAAGGCTTGCAAATGATCCTCAATGGCCTCGAGCTTGGCCGCATCAATGTGGCCGCGCGTGGCGTGGGGTTGGCGCAAGCCGCCTTAGATGAGTCGGTTCGTTATTCACAAACCCGCAAAACCTTTGGCAAACCCATCTGCGAACACCAGGCGATTCAGCTCAAGTTAGGTGACATGGCCACTCGCACCGAAGCCGCCAGACTATTGACCATCACGGCAGCGCAAGCTTATGACGGTGGACTGCGTTGCGACATGGAGGCGGGTATGGCAAAACTGTTTGCAACAGAAGCCGCCGTTGAAAACAGCCTAGAGGCCATGCGCATTCACGGTGGCTATGGTTACTCAAAGGAATACATCGTGGAGCGGCTTTACCGCGATGCCCCACTGCTGGTCATTGGCGAGGGCACCAACGAAATGCAGCGCATCATCATCGCCAAGCAGTTGATTGAAAGGCATCCCGCATGACCATGCCATTGGCGGGTTTGCGCATTATCGCCATTGAGCAATATGGTGCGGGCCCGTTTGGCACCCAACACTTGGCAGACTTGGGTGCAGAAGTCATCAAAATAGAAAACCCACACGACGATGGTGATGTGGGTCGTCATGTGGGGCCTCATTTTTTTGGGCCACAAAACAGTCATTTTTATCAAGCCTTTAATCGCAATAAAAAAAGCATCCGTTTGGACCTAAAGCATCCCGATGGGCAGGCCACACTGCATGCCTTAACCAAAACCGCCGACGCGGTGTTTAACAATTTGCGTGGTGACCTACCGAGCAAGCTCGGCGTGACCTACGACAGGCTCAAACACATTCGTCCCGACATTGTTTGCGCCCATCTTTCAGCCTATGGTCGTGACGGTCAACGCGCGAACTGGCCCGGTTATGACTACCTCATGCAGGCTGAAGCCGGCTACCTATCATTAACCGGAGAGCCCGACGGCCCCCCAGCACGATTCGGGCTATCGATGATTGACTTGATGACGGGAACAACCGCTGCGCTGGCTTTGGTGTCAGCTGTGTTGGGTGCGCGTCAAAGCGGCCAAGGTCGCGACATTGATGTCAGCTTGTTTGACGTGGCGATGCACAACCTCGCCTATCTCGCAACTTGGTATCTAAACGGTGAACACAAGACAGGTCGCGCAGCGAGGTCTGCGCACCCCTCTCTGGTTCCCAGTCAGCTTTACCAAACCGCTGATGGTTGGATCTTTGTCATGTGCAACAAAGAGAAATTCTGGCCCATCATGGCTCAAAAAATGGGGCACCCCGAGTGGGCTGATCGCGCTGAATTCAAAACGTTCAAAGACCGCCTTGCCAACAAGACGCAATTCAATCACGAAATCGAGGCTGTGTTTGTCACGGACACCACCGGCAACTGGATGAAAAAATTTGAAGGATTCGTTCCCGCCTCACCCGTCTATGACGTCGCGCAAGCACTCGAAAACCCCTTTGTCTATTCACGCAACGGCGTGGTCGATGCAAAAATGCCCGATGGCACGGCCATCAAAGGGCTCGCCTCACCCATTCGATGCCCAGGTGAAACACCGCCATTGAACGCGGCACCGGCACTTGGGGAGCATACTGAACGTCTGCTCAAACAGGCGGGGCTTACCGATGAGCAAATTCGCATGCTGCGCGAGAGTCACGTTTTATGAGTACTTCTTCGCTATCCGCCTCACTAAGACCCAAACCACGCTACGTGCAATTGGCAACCACGCTGATGCAAGAAATTGAGTCAGGTCGCTATCCCGTTGGGGCACTGCTGCCCACGGAATTTGAGCTCTGTGATCAATTCGGCGTTTCTCGGTTCACGGTTCGCGAAGCCATCAAGCTACTTGTTCAACAAGGTGTCATCACTCGCCAAGCCGGTGTCGGTAGCCGCGTACAAGCAGCCCCAGTGAGTATTCGCTATACGCAAACGATGTCTGGCCTAGAGGACTTGCAACAATACGCCGATCAGACGACCTTGGTCATCGACAGGCAAGAAATTCTGGGGCTCACCGAGAGCTTGGCTCAACGGCTACAGGTTTCAGCGCGCGAGACATGGCTGCAAATTGAAGGGCTGCGATTTGCCAGCAACGCCAATTTACCCATCTGCCACACCGCCGTGTATATCGCGCCACGATTTCGCTCGATCAGTGGCATTCAGATGCGCACCCAACGCCCCATTTACGCCATTCTTGAAGAAGCGTTCGGCTTCAAAATCAAACGGGTCGAGCAAGAAATCAGCGCCCTGACATTGAGCTCAAAAATGGCTCAGCGACTCAAAACGAAACCACGTGCGTCTGGGCTTTGGGTTTGTCGGCGCTATTACGACGAGCGCGGTGATCTCATCGAGCAAGCAGAAAACACCCATCCCGCAGACAGATTCACTTACAAAGAAGTCTTTCAGCGCGACGTCACCTCCAGGTAACTGTCACTAACTATCGGTAACTGTCCCTACAAAAAACATTAACCCACGGCAACCCGAGCTTGCCTAAAAAACCGCATCCAAGGCGAGTCTGACCCACCACTGTCTTTCTCACCCCAAACGCTGGGATGCCAAGACAGCATCACATTACGCGTCACCCGCTCAGGGTGCGGCATCAAGGCCGTAAACCGCCCATCAGGGGTTGTCACCGCCGTCAAACCATCTGGGCTGCCATTGGGGTTAAACGGATAGGCTTCAGTGGCTTGGCCGTGATGATCAACAAAGCGCATGGCCCGCAACACATTGCTCGCATCACCTTGGCGCCTAAAATCCGCAAAACCCTCACCATGGGCCACCGCCACTGGCAAACGCGAACCCGCCATGCCCGACAAAAAGATCGACGGCGACGGCAATACCTCAACCAAAGACAAGCGCGCCTCATACTTTTCTGACTGGTTGCGCGTAAACCGCGGCCAATGCTCGGCCCCTGGAATCATCGGTGCCAAGGCGGCCAGCATCTGGCAGCCATTGCACACCCCCAACCCAAAAGTGTCTGGCCGCGCAAAATATGCCCCAAACATGTCTGACAAAGCCTCGTTAAACAGAATGCTACGCGCCCAGCCTTCGCCCGCACCCAACACATCGCCGTAACTGAAACCACCAACAGCCACCAAACCTTTAAAGTCCTCTAAACGGACCCGACCGGTTTGTAAATCTGACATATGCACATCGTGCGCTTCAAACCCAGCCTTATCAAACGCCCAGGCCATCTCGATCTGGCTGTTACAACCCTGCTCGCGTAAAACCGCCACCTTGGGTCTGGCACCCGTGGCCACAAATGGCGCCGCAATGTCATCTTGCGGATCAAACGTCACCACCGCAGACAAACCCGGATCAGAAACGTCATCCCACGCATCCCATTCGGCCTGCGCACAAATGGGATTGTCACGCCGACTGGCAATGCGCATACTGACTTCTGACCACAATTTGCCAAGCGCGGCCCGAGGACGACCCCAGACACGCTTGGCATCACGAAACACTTCAATCTCATCGCGGGTGTTAACCATGCCAATCACATTGGCGTACTTTGACAATCCCGCGCCTCTAAGCACTTGCATGACCGCATCACGCTCAGCCGATGGCACCTGAATCACGCCACCGGCTTCTTCGCAGAAAAGCGCTTTTAGCGTTAATTCATCGCGTTGCACCGCCACCTGCGATGGTTTGATGTTGTAGGCACCCCAGTCTTCGGCGTGCGGGTCAATGGTCAGCAGATCAACGTTGATCGACACGCCACAATGACCGGCAAAGGCCATTTCGCAGACCGTGGTGAACAAGCCCCCATCAGACCTGTCGTGATAAGCCAAGACAATGCCCGACTCAGCCAAAGCGCGCATGGTGACAAAGAATGTGCGCAGCAATTCGCCATCGGCAACATCAGGCACCGTCTCACCGACTTGACCGGCCACTTGCGCCAGAATCGAACCACCCATGCGTTTGCGACCTTGACCCAGATCCACCAGAATCAACGTAGTCGGCCCCACGTCAGTGCGCAAGGCTGGGGTCAGCGTCTTCTTAACGTCAGACACCGGCGCAAATGCCGTCACAATCAAAGACACCGGCGAAATCACTTCTCGGCTTGGCTCATCACTCTCGGTGGGCTGCCAGCGTGTGCGCATCGACAAGGAGTCCTTACCGACCGGAATCGACAACCCCACCGAATGACAAAACTCACTGACCGCACTAACCGTGTCATACAACACAGCATCTTGACCCGGCGAACCACAGGCGGCCATCCAATTGGCAGACAGTTTAATATCCTCAATACTGGCCACATCGGCAGCCACCAAATTGGTTAGCGCCTCAGTCACGGCCATGCGCGCAGAAGCTGGCCCATCAAACATCGCCAAGGGCGTACGCTCACCCATGGCCATCACTTCACCCACATCACCATCATGATCTCTCAGGGTGACGGCACAATCGGCCACAGGCACTTGCCATGGCCCCACCATCTGGTCACGGCTTGAGAGCCCGCCGACTGTTCGGTCACCGATGGTGATCAGGAATGTCTTGTTGGCCACGGTGGGGTGACGCAACACCCGGTCAACCGCCTCGTCCAATGACAAGACCGTCAGGTCCATGGGCTCACTCACGCCTGGCAATCGCGTCACGTCACGCGTCATGCGCGGTGGTTTACCGAGAATGACCGACATGGGCACATCAACCGGTGTGGGGCGATCAGCATCGATGACTTTGAGTTGGCGGGCTTCGGTTGCCTCACCCACCACCGCAAACGGGCAGCGTTCGCGTTCAGCCAATGCTTTAAAACGTGGCAAGTCAGCCGGCATGATCGCCAACACATAGCGCTCTTGGCTTTCATTGGTCCAGATTTCTGCTGGTGAAAGGCCCGATTCTTCCACGGGCACACGCGTCAAATCAAATATCGCCCCGCGACCCGCATCGTTAACCAATTCCGGAAATGCATTCGATAAGCCACCAGCACCCACATCGTGAATCGCCACAATGGGATTGTCTTTTGCCAACTGCCAGCACCGATCAATCACCTCTTGCGCACGGCGTTCCATCTCGGGGTTACCGCGCTGCACCGAATCAAAATCCAAATCCGCTTGATTGGTGCCCACGCCCATGCTCGAGGCGGCACTGCCACCCATGCCGATGCGCAAACCAGGCCCACCGAGTTGAATCAAAAGACATCCCGGTGGTAAGGGATCTTTGTGTGTCAAACCATCATCAATCGAGCCCAAGCCACCGGCAATCATGATGGGCTTGTGATAACCCCAACGCAGACCGCCCGCGCTTTGCTCAAAACTTCGAAAGTACCCCAACAAATTGGGCCGACCAAACTCATTGTTAAACGCCGCCCCACCCAATGGCCCTTCAATCATGATCTGCAGCGGCGAAGCGATTCGATCAGGTGCGCCGTGGTGATCGGCTTCCCAAGGCGCCATGGCATCATCAAAGCGCAAATGAGACACCGTAAAACCTGTCAAACCCGCTTTGGGCTTAGACCCTCGCCCCGTTGCCCCTTCGTCGCGGATTTCACCCCCGGCGCCAGTCGATGCCCCTTCGAACGGCGCAATCGCCGTGGGATGGTTATGGGTCTCAACCTTCATCAGGGTATGGGCCACCACCTCGCGGCGACCATAAGTGAAAGCAGAAGT
>CALBEY010000012.1 GCA_937888805.1 uncultured Burkholderiaceae bacterium | reverse complement strand
GTCTGGATCAATCCACCACCGATTCCGCTGACCACGGCCGAAATGGATTTGGTGTTTGATTTGCCTTATGCCCGCAGCCCCCATCCGATTTATGCTGATGAGAACGGTGGCCACGATGGCGTGACCAAGATCCCCGCTTGGGAAATGATTCGGTTCAGTGTCAACATCATGCGCGGTTGCTTTGGCGGTTGTACCTTCTGTTCGATCACCGAACACGAAGGCCGGATCATCCAAAGCCGTAGCGAAGACTCTGTCATTCGTGAGATTGAAGACATTCGCGACAAGGTCCCGGGTTTCACGGGTGTGATTTCCGATTTGGGTGGCCCCACTGCCAATATGTACCGCATTGGTTGCAAGAGCCCGGCGATTGAATCGGCTTGCCGCAAGCCAAGCTGCGTTTACCCCGATGTTTGTCAAAATCTCAATACCGATCACAGTTCGTTGATTCACATGTATCGACGGGCCCGTGAGGTCAAGGGCGTGAAGAAAATTCTGATTGGCTCAGGCGTGCGCTATGACTTGGCGGTGAAGTCACCCGAGTACGTTCGTGAATTGGTAACCCATCACGTGGGTGGGTATTTGAAAATAGCCCCTGAGCACACAGAGACGGGGCCACTCTCCAAGATGATGAAGCCTGGCATGGGCAGCTACGATCGATTCAAGCAATTGTTCGATAAATTCAGTCTTGAAGCCGGTAAGAAACAGTTCTTGGTGCCGTACTTCATCGCTGCGCACCCTGGCACGTCAGACGAAGACATGATGCATTTGGCCCTGTGGTTAAAGAGCCATGGCTTTAGAGCCGACCAGGTCCAGACTTTTTATCCCAGTCCGATGGCCACGGCCACGGCGATGTACCACTCGGGTCGCAACCCATTGGGTCGCATCACGCGTGAAAGTGAGAAGGTCGATATTGTTCGCGGTGATCGGCGTCGCTTGTTACACAAAGCCTTTTTGCGCTATCACGACCCCAATAACTGGCCTTTGCTGCGCGAAGCCCTCAAAAAAATGGGCCGTTCAGACTTGATCGGTAACGGCAAGAAGCACCTGATTCCGTTTCACCAGCCACAAACGGATGGCAGCTACACCAGCGTGCGCCGTAAAAACAGCACGCAAGCTTCTTGGCCAAAAGCATCAAGTACAGCCCAAGTTGCTCGCGCTGGGCAACCACATAATCCTGTCAGAGCCGGTACGAAATCTGTGGCCCTATCAACGGTCAGACCGTCGGCCAAAGCGGCTGGCAATGCCGTCAAACCGGGCCAGATGCTGACTCAACACACGGGCTTGCCGCCAAGGAAATAGGGTGGGAACAGCCCCTAATCACTTGTGCTAAACTACGGCTCCGGTCCCCAATAGCTCAGTCGGTAGAGCGCCGGACTGTTAATCCGTAGGTCCCTGGTTCGAGCCCAGGTTGGGGAGCCAAGATTTAAAAAGCAGCCATCTTTTGAGAAAAAGAGGCTGCTTTTTATTTGCCCTCTGTTTTTAACGTTCACTACCTGATTTTCAACGCAACTGTCAGCTTCAATCACAAAGTAATGCATCATGTGTGTGGGTTTCTGACCTTCACCGAGCGCCCAACTCTGGCATGCACGTCATCATTTGATCAAAGTGTCGCGGGCTAAAGTAGGCACAAATAAAAAGTCATATTCATCTGATCACATTCTTTACGCACCAATTGGCACTAGCAATTAAACCAACACTCGGCTTCGGTTACAACGCAATGACGGCTTGAACCATTGGCGAGTGTTGGTGATTTGCGGACAAGCGAAGCTGTCCTTTATTGCGGAACGTGTCCAATATTTTTCAGAAAACGTTGACCCCGTTCCTTTTCTTCTCCTAGAAAGATCACAAACTCCCCCGTGGGTTGATAGGCTGGCTCGGCGCCAACGTCACGGATTCTTTTTTGTACGGCTGGGTCGTTAAGTGCTTTTTGTGCAGCGTCAGCCAGTGCCTGAAGAACAGGTGCGGGCGTGCCAGCGGGCGCGTGCAGACCGAACCAACTCTCCGATGTAGCCTCTGGAAACCCCAGTTCAGCAACCGTTTGGATGTTGGGTGCCAGCGGTGAGCGTTTCTCGCTGGTGTTGGCAAGGGCCACCAACGAACCTTGCTCGACTTGCTTAATCACCACATTCAGGGGCGATACCGATAACGCCAGACGCCCTGCAATGAGGTCGGCCATGAATGTGGTGCCGCCCTTGTAACCCACGTCTAGGAGATCAATGCCAGCAGCATGAGAGAAGTTTTCTCGGCCCATCGCTTGGGAAGATCCCAGACCGGTGACTGGAGTGGCCAACTCACCAGGTTTTGACTTCGCCAAATCAATAAATGCCTTCAGGTTGTTAACGCCCAACTGACTCGACACCACGATCAAATTCGGTGAAGTGCCCGTTCTGACAATTGGGGTTAAGTCATCGCTCTTCCAGCCGGGGGCTTTGTAGATCAACGGGTTTAAGGCTGTTGCGCTTGAACTCGCCAGTAACGTGTAACCGTCTTTGGCAGCGTTTGCCACTTCTCTTGGCGCGATGTTTGCGCCACCGCCTGGGCGGTTAACGACCACAATCGGTTGTCCCAGGGTTTGCGACATATGCTCAGTGATGATGCGCGCATGGGTATCAACCGCACCTCCTGAGCCGTAGGGCACAAAAACTTGAATGGTTCTTTCTGGATAGGCTGCCACAATCATGGGGCTTAGACAGACGACTGTAGCCAAAAGACGAATCAGTACTTTCATGTTTCACTCCTAATATCGATTAAAAAAAAAGGTGAAATCAAATCAACCCAAAATTTTGACTCAGTTTGGATTGAGTTCAGCCACAAACTCAACGCCTGGCACACAGATGCCATTGGGCCGGCCACGGTCCGTCAGCCCCAAGCGCCCAAACATGGCCGCAGGCAGGGCGGGTCCATCATCACAGGCCAGCCACAGCCTTAATAAATGTCGTCGCTGGTCGGGCTCTGGCCAGTCTTCGTAGGCCGTTCGTGAGTGGAAAATACTGTGGTTAGAGAGCAACTGGATGTCACCAGGCTCAAGCACCATGTCAAGGTGTATAGCTGGGTCTGCTGCAAGCGAGTCAAGGTGATCCAGCGCCTCAATTTGCTCGGGAGCTAGCCTAGGGACCTCGGGCATGTCTTGAGCCTTTTTGATGGCGCTTCTGACGTACGACGAAATGACACGATCATCAAGGGGTGCAAAAATAGGATTTGCACCCCATGCTTGCATGTTGCCGGGTATTTCACCCCAGCGGGTCCGGTTAAACGCCTGCATCAAAAGGCGAGCATGGTCTGGGCGGCGCTTGACCAACTCATTCCAAAGCGTGGTTGAGCTAACAATCGAAGACAAGCCTCCTGATTTGGCGGTGCGCAAGCACAATAGCCCCACTAGATCTGACGAATCGGTGTGGTACCCCAATCTTGCCGAGGTTTGATAACCGCGCACTTCGGGGTCGGCGTAATTCACTCCCAGATTGGCTACATGCCCCAGCACATGGCCTTTGCCGTTTTGTGAAACGGGCACCCCAAGTTGTAAACCAATGGCCCAATAAGCCAGTGCTGCTTGCTTGATGGTGTACCGATCGACAGCAATACCCTTAAAAACAAAAAATCCCGTGCCATTGAGTAACTCCTCTCTGACCGCATGGAGTCGTTTCTCAAGACTTGGTAAGGCAAGTTCTTCCTTTGTGAACGCTAAAATGTCTTTACCGTTCGCGTCAGCGCGGTGCACACAGTCATCGATTTCGTTCAATTCCTGTGGCGTAAAGTGATGAATCCAACCTCCTTTTTGTAGCATATCAGGGCCGTACCAAGCTTGCCTGTTTGCATAAACAGGTAAGTCAGATTTAACAACGGTTGCAACGTCTGCTTCT
>CALBEY010000011.1 GCA_937888805.1 uncultured Burkholderiaceae bacterium | reverse complement strand
CGCCAACCGGGCGGTGGACAAGCGTTTGCGCAAGCCATCTTCGATGCTGCAGGCAAGAATTTGGATGCGCCCATTGTGTTGATATGCCGCACGGGGAGTCGAACCAGCCGCTTGTTACCCTTGTTAAAAGAGATGGGCTTCACCAACGTGGTGGATGTACCCGAGGGCATGCTCGGCAGTCGAGCTGGCCCTGGTTGGATTGCGCGCGGCTTACCAGTTGATCCCTGTCAAAACTGCTAAACATGAGCGGTTTGGCTTACATAAGAGACAAACGGTTGCCAGTATGTGTTGTTAGCTGTACCGGCAATGTCTGATCCACCAACATCCCAGGTCTGATAAGTCAGTAACCCGACCGTCCAAGGTGCGCTCATGTAGAGGCCGACAGCCGAAACACCAGCGCCGGTTTGCCGTGTATCAAAATCATTACCCGAGAGGGCCGGTGTCTAGATAACGGGCCCGACGCCTGTTCCACTAAAGCCGTCAACATTGTTTTGTGAGCCGAGGGTAAACACGGGTCTTATGATGTAATTCCAGTCTTTGTTCAGGGTCAGTGGCACCACGGGTTGGATCACCAAATCTTCAGCTTGTGCCTTGCCCATCGGCACCCAGACCACGATAAGTATTGAACTGCAATGGCACGGAAATCAAATTGGTCACGGGATTGGTGAGTTTGGCGGCCAGTTGACTCGCACTGTCGGTTGAGGCCGTGCCTGGCGCCTTAATGCCACCGGTTGGCATGCTCACGGCGGCGCTGCCTGTTGATGGCTGCGGTTGGGCCAGGGCAGCTGAGCTTGCGAATGCCATCGTTGCTAGGTAAGACAATAAACGAAAGTTTGGTAATCGGCGCATGCTTTTAACCCATCAAAGTATGTCATCGATAAAAGTACACCAAAATATAGAGTAACGGACCCTTCGGATTCCTTCAGAAGGGAACTTATGGTGAAAGGATAGCAAGGCTTAGGCGTGCTATTTGTCCCGAGGTTGCATCGTAAACCAAGACGGTAGACGTAAAGACCAGTGGATGGCGGCAGCGCGCAAAGAAAAGGCAATCACTGTGCCAGCGATCATGGCTTCAGACTTTAAGTTAGGATAAAACTTCAGCGTGACCAATGTCACCAAGCAACCGATGACCACGGGCACCGCATAGACTTCGTCAGTCATCAGGAGAGTCTTACGGCCAGACAACACATCCCTGATCAAACTCCCACCAATGGCGGTGATAACGCCAAGCATCAGTGGCCCAATTGGCCAGCCGAAGCCGAGATCGGCTGTTTTAACGGCGCCTGCGACACCAAATAACGCAATGCCAAGGCCATCGATGTACAGAATCAGTTTAAAGACCTGGGGCGAGAAAAAAATGCTTGTGCAACAAAGGTCAGGATACTGGCGAGCACCGCAAACCGAACATAACTCAGGTCAGCTGCCCAAAATACCGGCACATCCAAAATTAGGTCTCTGATGGTGCCACCACCGATAGCGGTGATGACACCGAGCACCACGGCAGAAAAGAAATCGACGCGTCGCTCAGCGATAGATAGGACACCGGTGATGGCGAACGAAATGGTGGCCGCCATTGCCATGATAAAAAGGATTTGATCAGCTGACATGCTTTTTCTTTAAGTGGATCAACAATTAA
>CALBEY010000010.1 GCA_937888805.1 uncultured Burkholderiaceae bacterium | reverse complement strand
CGCTCTCGCACATGTATGTGGATAATGCCGCCATGCAATTGGTCCGCGAGCCCAAAGCGTTTGACGTAATAGTAACGGGTAATTTGTTCGGTGATATTTTGTCTGATGAGGCATCCATGTTGACGGGTTCGATTGGTATGTTGCCATCGGCATCTTTAAACGCCTCTGGACAAGGTCTTTATGAGCCCAGTCATGGCTCGGCGCCTGACATTGCGGGCCATGGGGTTGCGAATCCATTGGCCACCATCTTATCGGCCGCCATGTTGTTGCGATATTCACTGAACAATGAGACCTCAGCCTGCCGCATTGAAGCGGCTGTGCGTCAAGTCTTGTCCGACGGCTTACGCACCGCTGACATTTTTGAGGCCGGCACCACCAAGGTCAGCACAGCGGGTATGGGTGATGCGGTCTTAGCCGCGTTATGATGTCGGTTCCGATTGAATAATCAAGCCCACCGATCGGTGGGCTTTTTTGTGTAAAAGTGAGTGTATTAATGAATCAGTCCGTGGGTTTGGTGGGATGGCGAGGGATGGTTGGGTCGGTTTTGATGCAACGCATGCATCAAGAGAATGATTTTGCCAACTTCAATCCCGTTTTCTTCTCAACGAGTAATGTTGGCGGCAAAGCCCCCGACTGGGCCGGCGGTACAAACTTACAAAATGCCTACGATATCGAGGCCCTTAAAAAACTACCCATCATTTTGACTTGCCAGGGCGGCGATTACACCGCAGAGGTATATGGCCAGTTGCGAGCAGCTGGTTGGGATGGCTATTGGATAGATGCCGCCAGCACGCTACGCATGCAACCGCAGGCTGTCATTGTGCTTGACCCGGTCAATCAACCGGTCATTGACGCAGCACTTAAGCGCGGTATTAAAGATTTTGTCGGTGGCAACTGCACCGTGTCTTGCATGTTGATGGGATTGGCGGGCTTGTTCAATGCTGGGCTTGTGCAGTGGATGAGCAGCATGACCTATCAGGCAGCGTCTGGCGGTGGCGCACAACACATGCGCGAATTATTAACCCAATTTGGCTTGGTCAATCAATCTGTTCGCAGACTGTTGGATGATCCCGCTGCTGCGATTCTTGATATTGACCGTGGCGTCATTGACCTGCAGCGCAGTGGTAACCTGCCAGCGCAGCATTTTGGTGAACCGCTGGCTGGCAACTTGCTTGCTTGGATTGACAAGGACTTGGGCAATGGCATGTCTAAAGAAGAGTGGAAAGCAGGCGCTGAAACCAACAAAATTCTAGGCCGTGGCGAAGGTTTTGAGCAGGCCGCCATTCCCATCGATGGTCTTTGTATCCGAATTGGTGCCATGCGTTGCCACAGCCAAGCGCTAACCATCAAACTAACTCGAGACGTCCCGCTTGATGAAATCAATGACATCATCGCCCAAGGAACCCCCTGGGCCAAAGTCATTCCCAATGAAAAAGAAGCCACCATGCGTGGGTTATCTCCGGTGGCGGTCACAGGAACACTTGATATTCCAGTGGGTCGACTGCGCAAATTATCGATGGGACCCGAGTATTTAAGTGCTTTCACGGTGGGCGATCAGTTGCTCTGGGGTGCGGCTGAGCCACTTCGCAGAATGCTTGGTATCCTTTTGAAGCGTTAAATGACTTGTTTTTTGTTACATTATGTTTCATGCCTTGACGAACCCAATCGAGTACCACTTTTGGTCGGCTGATATTGTATGTTGATAGCACGTTTTCTTATGGTGAGTGATCGGATGATTCTTAAATCGCAAACGCTCGTCGTTTTGGTTGCAACAGCCGTAAGCTTGATGCTTGCGTCGAGTGCTGAGGCTTTTGATGTTGGCAGAAGCCGAGTTGTGTCTTTGCCTGGGCAACCTTTGGTGATTGACGTAGCACTTAAAAACGTCACAGCCCAAGACGCGCAGAGCCTGAGCGTGTCAATTGCAAACGCTGCCGCTTGGCAATCATCAGGTTTGACACCGCCTGTTGCTTTAGATCAGCTTCAGGTTTCTGTACAACAAGGTGCTAACAACACGAGCCGGGTGATCAGGCTCTCATCGAGTCGCGCCTCAGATCAAACCGTGATTAATGTATTGCTCGATGTTGCCACAGACACGAGTCGTCGTGCCATTCAGTCCAGCATCATTGTTGCGCCGCCGCCAGCCATTCGAATGGCTGGCGATCAATCAGTGACGGTCATGCGTGGTGACACGCTGATTGGTATTGCAAACAAGTTTCCCGTCCCTGGTACAAGTCGTTACCAAATGCTTTGGGCGCTGTTTCAGGCCAATCCGAATGCTTTTATTTCACAAAACATGAATTTGCTGAAGGCTGGGGCGGCTCTTAATATTCCTGATGCCGCAACCGTTCGCGCCATTGATCCAACCTTCGCAAAAGCACAATACTTGGCTCAAGTGCAAGCTTTCCAGCGCATGAGAGGTGGCAATACCGCTGTTTTAGCCCGTCCGGCTGATGCAACTGGCGCACCAGTCACTGATGCTCAAAATCGTGGTCAAGTCGAACCCACAACGACTGCCGCTGTACCCGCCACACAAGACCAGGTTCGCTTGTCTGCCGCCCCTGTGGATGCGGCCGCCGATCAAAAAACCTCTCAAGCCCGAGCCCTCGCTGAAGAACAAGCCCGCTTGCAAGCCTTAAACAATAACGTTGAGGCCTTGGCTGGGGTGGCGGCTGTTTCGGGTTCAGCTGGACAAAATAATGCTGGCGGCCAAGACTCGACAGCGACTGCTAGCGCTCAAACGGCCGGGGAATCTGGCATGGCTTCAGTCAGCGTTTCAGGCAGCGCATCGATCAATTCGCCCGTTGATGCTTCAACTTCGACGCTAACAGACGTTGCCGGTGCCTCGGTCGGTTCACCATCCGCCACTGATACCGTATCATCAGCCGCTACGACTGCCGCTCAGGCCACAGATGGTAGTGCTGTCATGGGCGTTGGATCAACCGCGGCCAATGCCTCTGGTGCAAACGCCCCAGGCATGACGGCTGGGTCGAGCAGTCAGGGTGCGGCTGAACCGGCGCAAGATGCCGTTTCTCAAGCAATCGCTTGGGTGTCTAACAACGTCGCTGCCTCAATAGCCATTATTTTGGCGCTGTTTGCGTTGATTTTGGCGTGGGCTTTAAGAGCCACGAGTCGCCAAGAAAAAGCAGAGGCGCTTGGTGCTGTCAGCGCTGGTCTTGCGGATACACAACAGGCTTTCAAAGAAAAGCTTGAAAGTATTGATTTGTCTTTGGATGATGCAACAACCACGACATCGCCTGAGGTTGCTCAGACCGCAAAGCCAGCTGGTGGTAAGCCTGACGGTTCAGCATGAGCGATTCGTCAATGAGTTGTTAATGCAAGACCGTGCCATGCATCGGATTGCCCTTGGTTTGTCTTATGATGGCTTTCCTTGGATGGGCTGGCAGACTCAGCCCAACGGTCTAACGGTTCAAGATCAAGTTGAAAAAGCGTTGGCACAATTTGTTGGTGCACCTGTCGCCACCATTTGTGCTGGTCGCACAGACACTGGCGTCCACGCGTTAAACCAAGTCATCCATATTGATTCGCCCGTGTTTCGTGATGCGACCGCATGGGTGCGTGGTTTGAACAGTTATTTGCCGCCGTCGATTTCGATTCAATGGGCACGCCCAGTTTCAGAGGCTTTTAATGCTCGGTTTAGTGCCATTAGCCGTTGTTATCACTACATCATCATTAACACCCCAGTGCGCCAACCCTTATGGGCCAATCGCGCGGGTTGGTGTTTCAGGGCACTGGATGTCACCCGGATGCAGCAAGCGGCACAATGTTTGGTGGGGCGGCACGACTTTTCTAGTTTTCGGTCGTCGCAGTGTCAAGCTGCCAGTCCTGTCAGAGAAATGCACTCACTGACGGTTAAACGCTCTCGCGATTTTGTGAGTGTTTCGCTCAGAGCCAACGCATTTTTGCATCACATGGTGCGTAATATCGTGGGTGAGTTGGTACTCGTTGGTCAGGGCAAACATGAGCCAGGGCGTGTCGCGCAGGTTTTAGCGGCGCGTGACCGGACAGTGGCTGCACCCACGTTTTCAGCGGCAGGACTTTACTTAAGCCAAGTGCAGTATCCTCAAGAATTGTTAGAAGATGTGCCTACAATATCAGTCGATGATCTGACGATGTGATCTTCAAATCGCGTGCGACTCATAGCCACCAGCCTTTTTTGATTAAACAACATCATGACCCAGCCAGCAGCAACTGATCAACGCACCCGCATCAAAATTTGCGGTTTAACCCGTCCGCAAGACGTCACCAGTGCGGTGAAATTGGGCGTGGACGCACTCGGTTTTGTGTTTTACCCCAAAAGTAAGCGCTGTCTTGAGCCACAAGAAGCGCGATCTTTGGTGCAAAACGTGCCCGTGTTTGTTAGCACGGTTGCTTTATTCGTTGAGCCCGCAACAGACCTGGTGAATCAAGTCATTGGGGCCATGCGGCCAAGCTATTTACAATTTCATGGTGACGAGTCTGCTGCCGAATGTGAAAGGTTTGACTGGCCTTACATTAAAGCGTTTCGAGTCGGTGGCCCAGGCTTGGAGACCCCACAAGCCTTGGCGCAAGCGTGCGCGAGGTACTCAAAAGCCCATGCGTGGTTGTTTGACAGCTATACGCCAGCCTATGGCGGCAGTGGCCATGGCTTTGATCGCGACCTGTTGGCGCTTGTGCCCAAAGACGTGCCCATGATCTTGTCTGGTGGTCTGACCATCCACAATATCGAAACCTTGGTGCCTCAAATCAAACCTTGGGCTGTTGATGTGAGCAGCGGTGTCGAAACCGCACCTGGCGTAAAAGCGGATCAAATGATGTCGGATTTTGTGGCGGCAGTGCGCCGTGCAGATCAATAGCTAAGATTATTCATCTCGGCAAATCGGTTAGCGATAATCTTGAAGCATAAATTTCAAGAATACGAGCGTTCAAAGTTGCTCCATTGCTTTGAATTTGAGCATGATTTGAACCGTAAGCTTAGTTGCTTCAGAATTTATTCCCATGTTCGACTCCTTCATCAGCGATTAAATCAGTCAATCGGTGAGATTTTGTAGACCTTAATTTTTCGGCAAGAGGCGTCAGTGTGTACTTGTGACTGGCTTCTTCTAAAAGCGTAGCCAATAAGGCGCTACTAACATCACTGAGCTGTTCACCTTCTCGCGTGATTAGACCCATTGCTCGTTGCATTGGAAAATCCTCAAATGGCAATGCGACCAGACGCATCGCTTTAAGTAGGTCATGGTTCACGACTGGCATAACTGTTGCGCCCAACTGACTTGATGCCAGCACGAATAAAGTTTGGTACTGAAGCGCCTCGTAGCGGGGTTGGATCATCAGCCCCTGAGTCATCAAAGCATGATCGAGCACTTCTCGAGCCGTTGTACCAGGCGCTGCACATAGAAGCTGTAAGTCGACCAAATCGGAAAGTTTGGCATAACCCCGATCAGCAATAGCGTGACTGTCGTGAATAATCAGGTGCAAGGGTTGTTGAAACAAGGTTTCAAACATCAAGCCCAGAGGAGCGCGTCGATATGGTCCTATGCCAAACTCAACATCGTTGTTTTGAAGTGCTTCGAACATCTCTGGGCCCAAGTGCTCACTGATGAGAACACGAACACTGGGGCTAGACTTCTCAAAACGCGTGAGACAACCCGGTATTAAGTTGGCTGCAATCGTTGGAGCCAATGAAACCAATATCTGATTAGGCGCACTGTATCGATTGGATCGCATGTCTGCCACCAATTGGTGAGACTCCGACAACACCCGTTTGGCACGATCTAGCAAATGAGCCCCAGCCGGTGTCAACTTGACAGACCGAGTCGTCCTTTCGAGCAGCGTTCGGCCAAGATAACCCTCTAGTTGATTGATTTGAGCGGTGATCGCTGGTTGTGTTCGGCCTAGTGCATCTGCGGCGAGTCGAAAATTCATCAATTCAGCAACAACGACAAAACTTTGAAGGTGTGCAAATAGACTTTTGGGTATTTGATGGAAGGGTGGCATGATTTCTTGATGATCCAATTGATTCTCTTCTTTAAAGCATGCCATCAGCATGCCAATTAATCAATTTATTTGATTAATTAATTCCAAATATTGTATTGCAGTGAATCAATCCTTAACGTAGATTGAAACTCATAAAAATAAAACAGAAACAAAACTAAATTAAGTTTCACCTCAAAGGACAACAATTATGAAGTTGTACTACTCGCCGAATTCTCCATATGCACGAAAAGTTCGAGTACTGATTCTTGAACGTGACCTCAGTGACAAGGTGGAATTGATTGAAGTCAGCACGACCGATCCAAATGGACCACTCTTTTTAGTAAATCCTCTGGGTAAAGTGCCAGCATTGGTAACGTCAGAAGATGGCATCGTGCATGACTCGCCTGTTATTTGTGAGTATTTGGATGGATTTACATCGTCTCTCGCAGGCAAGGGTAGGGTTATTGACTTAAGTGACAAGTGCCTTGCTGCCACAGCCCAAGGTATTTTGGATGCGGGCTACGCCGCTCGAATGGAAAAACAGCGACCAAAAGAGTTGCAGTGGCAGCAGTGGACCGATAAGCAATTTCAGAAAATTGATCGCACACTCGATCAAATAGAAGCGACAGCAGAAAAGCTTCCTACTGAAGCGACAATTGGCGCAATTGCATTGGCTTGCACATTGGAATGGCTTCAATTTCGCCATGCCGAGGGTAATTGGCTAGCCAAGCGCCAAAAATTGAATAACTGGGTATCTGGCTTTGGGAAAAGAAGTTCTATGTTGCAGACTCGACCGGCTTAACGCCATATTTTGTAATCATAAAATCAGGAGACAATCACATGAAAAGAAAATATCTGCTAACAATTTCAGCAACCTGCTTGCTTTCGATAGGTTCAGTTGCATCGGCTCAAACCAGCTTTAATATTGTGCACGGTTCGCCGGCAAAGCACGTCATAACCGTCGAATTTGTTGAGCCTTGGATGTCTTGCGTTCAAAAAGGTGCGGGAGACAAACTGTCCTTCAAATACTTTCCGTCGGGTCAGCTTGCAAAATTAAGGGAACTGCTTCCGGCCCTCGAAAGAGGTGTTGCCGACATTGCACCAGTACCCATCGGCTATTACAGCGATAAGCTACCCCTAAATGGTGTGTCCATGCTACCTGGGTTGGGTGCGACGTCTAAGGACATCGTTACTGCTTACTCAAAAACAATCCGTAGTAAAGAATTGTCCGATGAGTTCGCAGCCAATGGCATTGTTCCCATCTCCGTCATGGCATTCCCACCTTATCAAATTGTTTCAGTTTCACAAGAAATCAAAACGCCTGATCAATTCAAGGGCAAGGTCATTCGCTCAGCAGGTGGCGCTATGGATTTGGTCATTAAATCGCTTGGCGGATCGCCGGCAGCGATTTCAATTGGTGATACTTACGTTGCATTACAGCGTGGCACTGCGGATGGCACGATTTCGGCGCTAGCCAGCGTAGACGGATACAAATTGCAAGAACTTGCTAAGGCAATCAGCACCAATGGATCGTTTGGCACATTTGTTAACGTCATGTCAGTTCGCAAAGCTAAGTGGGACGCTATGGATGACAACCTAAAGAAAGTCTTCCGTGATTGCGGTGAAAAAGTTCAGCTACAGGCAGCTCAAAACTTAGATAAATCGGGATCAGGGTTATCCAAACGATTTGCCGACGCTGGCGTGGATATGTTTGCTTTTTCCCCAGAGCAGCTCAAAACGATGTCAGGTAAATTGGATGTCGTTTACCAAGATTGGACTAAGCGCCTAGACGGACGCGGTCTACCCGCTGAAACCGTGCTTAAAACATATAAAAGTAATTTTTGATTTTGTTTAGGCGGGGCTGATCGAATGCACGAGCAACTAAAAAGCGAGCCGCTTGAGCGGCTCGCTAGGATACTTACCCTCCTTGAAAACCTGTGCGCCATCATTGCGGCCGTGGCGCTAGTCACAGCCATATTATTGGTCAGTGCTAATGCTTTGTCTCGCCATCTGTTTTCAATACCCATTGAGTTTCAACTTGAGTTAACGCAATCCTATCTCCTGGTGATGTTAATCACGCTTGCGTTACCTTGGGGGTTCCGTTGCGGTGGTTTTATCCGGATCACATTATTAGCGGAACTGATAGGAGAGCGTGCATGGCGCTATGTCTATCGCATTGGTTTGCTGGCGTCATCCGCCTATTTGGCGTTACTTGGTTTTGAAGGCTTCACCGTTTTCATAGATGCTTGGCTTAAGAAACACATGATTATGGGGGTGATAGATTGGCCGGTGGCCTGGAGCTGGATCTGGATACCAATAGGGTGTTGGCTATTGTCGATGCGAACCCTTTTAATGGCATTTGGTGCTGGTGATCAGCCAGAGGGGCACTAGTAATGGATATCGCACTTGGAATTTTTTTACTGCTGTTGCTAATTGCCTTTGGTTGGCCTGTAGGATTTGCGATCGGTATCGCTGGCACTGTCAGTCTTTTTGTATTTGCAGGCCCAGCGATAACGTTTGGGCTGCTGAGCCAGGTGGTTCATCATGCCACTGCCAATTACGTCATCTTAACAATTCCGACATTTATCTTAATGGCTGAATTGCTGAGCGCCAGTGGCATAGCTGAAGATCTGATGGTTGCTTTTAATCGGCGGTTTAGGAAACTACGCGGAGGTTTGGCTACCGCTTGCATAGCCGCCGGATCTGTTTTTGCGGCCGCTTGTGGGAGTTCTACAGCGGCTGTTGCAAGCCTGTCGCGGTCGGCATTCCCAACCATGAAAAAACTTGGTTATGACCAAGGTTTTAGCGTTGCCATCATAAGTATCACTGGGACACTGTCGATCTTAATTCCACCGTCCATCGCACTGGTGGTATACGGGATCATTACTGAAGAGTCGGTTGGCAAGCTCTTTTTGGCTGGCGTCATCCCCGGCATTCTGACGGCACTGGGCTACGTCGCGACCGTTTACGTCACTATCTGGTTTAGGCCCGATGTGGTTCCGCCAGTGCCCAAAGACGTCGAAAAAATTCCTTTAGATGAACCGAAGGGAGGGGTTTGGCCTATCGGCCTTCTTGTCTTTGCCGTTCTCGGTAGCCTGTACAGCGGTATAGCAACGCCCACAGAGGTGGGTGCACTGGGGTCGGTGGCGGCGTTTTTAATTTGTCTGGGCATGGGTCGAATCTCTTGGGTTGGGATGAAAACAGCGACAGGCAATACCCTCAAAAATACTGCCATGATCGTCACCATCATATTTGGGGCACTTATTTTTGGACAATTTATTACATTGTCACAGGTCATTCCGAGCTTATTGGATTGGATTAGTGCCGGCGGATACTCACCATTATTGGTGCTATTTTTTGTGGTCGTTTTCTACATCATTCTCGGTATGTTCATGGATCAGTTCGCGATTTTGCTTCTGACCGTACCGATAACTTATGGTTTGCTAACTGGTCTAGGGTTTGATGGCATTTGGATTGGAATCTTGATTGTTAAAACAGCTGAGATCGGACTGATTACTCCTCCTATGGGTCTCAATGTGTTTATTGCCTCAGGTGCAACTGGCGTCAACACAAAGCTGGTATTCGCGCGTTCACTGCCATTCGTTGTGACCGAAATTTTACTGATCATCCTCTTTGTCGCATTCCCAGAACTGGTGATGTGGCTACCAAACAAAATGTAATTTAAGGATACGTATGCAATTGTGTTGTATTAGAACAAGTGACGGTCTAAAAGCTGCAATTCATCGCAACGGTATGGTGTTTGAGTTGAATGAAGCGCTTGCTGTTATTAAAAATCAATCGCCACATATCCCTGCGCTTCCAGCGATTGAACAAATAATGGCGGTTGCTCAATCAAAGGAATTAATTGATCGTATTGATTCCACCCTTGACCAATTAACGGGTGTCCCCGAGTCAACAGTTCGCTACGGGGTTCCCATTAGCGGTCCGGTCATTGGCGTTGGCCGCAACTATCAAGATCATGTGGGTGAGGGAGGCTTAGCCACCGGGGAGTACCCAAAACTGTTTTTCAACCATCCCAATGCGTTGGCAGCTCACGGAGATGAAGTGCTTATACCTGTTTCGATTCGCAAAACGGACTGGGAGGCCGAACTTGGTGTCGTTATTGGTCGACGGATGAGTCGTGTGAGCCCTGAGACTGCGCTTGAATACGTGCTTGGTTACCTAAACGTCAATGATGTTTCAGCACGTGAGTTTCAATTTGACTTAGGACCTGCTCAAACCTCCTTTGCAAAAAGTATGGATGGTTTTTGCCCCTGTGGTCCTTGGCTTGTCACGAAAGATGAAGTACCAGACTGTCAAAATTTAACTGTTCAGTGCGAGGTAAACGGGAAGGTTAAACAAAATGGGCATACGTCACACATGATCTTTAATGTTGCGCACATCCTTTCACACATTTCCCAATTCATGACACTAGAGCCTGGTTATCTCATCGCAACTGGCACGCCACTCGGTGTGGGGCACTTTCAGGATCCCCCACAGTACCTAGAAGACGGCGATATCGTTCGTGTCAAAGTTGACGGATTAGGCGTGCTGGAAAATAAGTTTATCAGGGAGAGCACTTGATGCCGTTGTTTAGTCGAGTTTCGGTCAAGAGCCAAATCGAAGCCTTGCTAACTGGTTTTGGTATGCCAAAGAGCAGCCAATCCTCAGTGGTTAACGGTATGTTGTACGCTGATCTTCGAGGCATTGACTCTCACGGCATTGCACTGCTTCCACTTTATCACCGGTGGTTACAGGAGGGTTCAGTTGATATCAGCGGTCAGCCCTCTGTCGTCTCCAGAACAGGTTCTGCAATTACGATTGATGGGGGTGGTAACTTTGGCTTTTTAGGCGATTGCTTGGCAAGCACTGAAGCGATTAAGCTCGCCAAACAAACTGGCGTAGCTGCGGTCACTGTTTCTCATTCGCATCACTTTGGTGCTGCTGGGTTTTATGCTCATCAGATTGCGAGTGCTGGGTTAATGGCTTTTGTAACAACCTCAACAAAAGTAGTTTGTGTTGTTCCGCCGGGAGCTCGAGATCCAGTCCTTGGCACAAATCCACTAGCCTACGGCGTGCCACGTCCTGGGTCAGAGCCAATCGTATTTGACATTGCAACATCAACCGCAGCCGGAAATCGAATTCGGGTTTTTAAATACCAAAACAAGCCTGTGCCTGAAGGCTGGATTGTTGATGGTGATGGAAAAACCGTAACCGATGCTAGTCGTGCCGAGGACATCGTTTACGGTCGTGAACGTGGCGGTATCACGCCGCTTGGATCTACGCTTCTTTTGGGGAGTCACAAAGGCTATGGATTGAGCCTCATGACTCATTTTTTTGCTGGCTGTATGGCTGGTGGTTCGTTTTCAGGTCGAACGCGGTTGGCAGAAGAAAAGAGAAATACACCTCTTGGGCAAGACAACATTGGTCATTTTTTTCTGGCGCTAGACCCAACAAAATTTGGTGGATCATCCGGATTTGATGCTTCAGTGCAAGAGGTCGTTGAGTCGCTACACGCCACCGATCCTGTAGATCCTGATCGACCCGTCATGTTGCCTGGAGAGATCGAACAGCGTGTCATGCTTGAACGCAACAGTGTTGGCATTCCAATAGCAGGTCCGTTGGTTGATCAAATTTCACAACTAGCAAAGTCTTTAGGTGTTGCTAGTATTCTTGACATGTGAGGAGTAAAGAATGTCGATCCGCATAAAGCCCTTTGAAGCGATCTTAGGCGCCAGCGTTACAGGGCTTAATTTATCGAAGCCGCTTGGTGAGTGTGAGATTGAGCTTTTACGCCATGCATTAGCCAACTATGGCGCGCTAAGATTTCCCAATCAAACACTCGTGGAAAAAGACATGGCAAGGTTTGCCAGTCTCTTCGGATCCCTTGAGGTTAACGTTGCGGCTACGGCAACTAACAAGCCATTTCCTGAAATAATGACACTTTCAAATATTGTTGAAAATGGTGTCAAAATTGGTTTGTCTGATGCTGGGCAGGGCTGGCATACCGACATGTCTTATTCAAAACCGATAGCACTTGCGAATATGCTTTACGGTCTGAAAGTGCCCACTAGAGATGGCAAACCGCTAGGTGACACTCAGTTTGCCGATATGGGCCTGGCCTACGACACATTGCCTACTGAAGTGCAGCACAGAATTGAAAACCTATCTGTTGAACATGATTTCAATAAATTTTGGGAAATGATGCGTTCGCGGCCTGGTTCTGATCGGCCGCCTCTAACACCTGCCCAAAGAGCCAAAAAGCCACCAGTGACACACCCTATGGTTATGCGCCATCCGGTTTCACGTCGCAAAGTGTTGTACTGCAATCCTGGCTACGCAATCAAAGTTCTTGGTTTAGAAAAAAAAGAGAGCGATGAGCTTTTGCAATACTTATTTGACCATCAACTACAAAAACGCTTTTTGTATAGTTTTCAGTGGACAGCGCTCGACGTTCTCTTATTTGACAACATTCGCACACTGCACAACGCCATACCAGACTACCTACCACATGAGCACCGTCTTCTGAAACGGTGCCAAATTATGGCTGACAAGGTTTTTCTTGATCTTGAGTTACATCAAGGGCCGGGGTAACTCATGTTCATACAAGCAGCAGATTTACGAAAATCATTAAAATACGACCCGTTTAAAGCCATCATTGCACCTAGGCCAATTGGTTGGATTTCGACTATTTCAAAAAACGGGGTGCCAAATTTGGCACCTTACAGTTTTTTCAATGCTGTTGGCTCGGACCCGAATATGCTTGGATTTACCAGCTCTGGCATTAAGCACACACTCATCAACTGTCAAGATACTGGGGAATTTGTCTTTAACCTTGTGTCTGCCGACTTAGTTGACGCTATGAATTTGACATCAGCCGCCATAGCGTCTGATCATAATGAATTTGAATTCGCAAAGATTGGCCACACGCCTTCTGCCCTTGTGAAACCCCCAAGGGTTGCCAATACACCTGCCGCAATCGAATGCAAGGTAACTAGTATTCAGCGCCTTAAAGATCTAAATGGCTCTGATACCAACAGCTGGTTTGTTATTGGTCAAGTGGTTGGTTTATACATCGCACAAGGGTTTGTGACGTCGGATAACCGTTTTGACACTGAAAAAGCAAATATCACCAGCCGTTGTGGCTACATGGACTATATGCGTGCAGGTGAGCTGTTTCAGCTCGAACGTCCCGAGATTTAGTCTTTTTTGTACCGAAGATCCAAAAAGCCACTTATTACTTACGGGGAAAGCCGCTTTGACAGCGGGGATCGTGGCAGGGTAAGATAGCGCTCTTTTAGGCGGTTAGCTCAGTTGGTTAGAGCGCCACGTTGACATCGTGGAGGTCGTTGGTTCGAACCCAATACCGCCTACCAGTCTTTCTAAAATCCAGCCCATAAGGCTGGTTTTTTTATGCCATCTCATTAATGCTGCCTGGTCGTTTTTCGATGCTGTCAATCCCGCTTGGTCATGCCGCGCGATAGAATCCCCTTTTTTTGCTCGGGAAGATCATGCAAATTGAACACAGCGTCGCACTGATCACGGGTGGTTCGAGCGGCATCGGCGAAGCCACGGCCAAACATCTGTCAGCCTTGGGCGCACGAGTCGCCATTGTCGATCTCGATCCCCCACAAATTGATCGCGTTGTTTCTGAAATCCAAGCCGCTGGCGGCCAATGCGTGGGCATCTGCGCTGATGTGACTAGCGAGCTAGATACCGAACGCTTTGTACAAGCGACTGTTGATGCTTTTGGGCAGTTGAACATTGCCGTCACTTGCGCGGGTGTGATTCGCGATGGAACCTTGTTGAACATTGACAAAAATACGGGGCATGTGTCGCGCAAGCTTGGATTTGATAAGTGGAAAACAGTTATCGATGTCAACTTAACGGGTACTTTTTTGACCTTGCGCGACGCCGCACAAGCCATGGTTAATGGCGGCTGGGAAGGCCTTTTGGTACCGATTTCATCAGTCAATAAGATTGGGCAAGTCGGGCAATTGAATTATTCAGCGACCAAGGCAGCCGTCGAACGTTTCCCTAAAATTATCATTGGTGAGTTTTTATTGCGTAAGATTTCTCACATTCGGTGTGTGGGTATCGCACCGGGCTATACCGAAACACGAATCTTGCGAGAAATGAACCAGGATGCCTTGGCAGAAATCCTCAAGGACGTTCACTTGGGTCGCCTGGTCAAACCGCAAGAAATCGCTGACTTGATTGCCTACTGTGCGCAAAATGAAGCAATCAACGCCACCACGCTAGAAATCACGGGCGGGCTGTGTTTCCCTGGCAACATCGCCAAATAGGCACGCGCTTTTTAATATGACTGTTTCTGGCTATTGGCTTTTAGCCATTTCGAAAGGGAAAGTTTGTCGCCAATGGCGGGCGATGTCGATACGCCGGCATACCCAAACGTGCTGGTGAGCTTGAACATGGTCTAAGAATCGCTGCAAGGCTGCGATGCGGCCGGGCCGACCCAATAGCCGGCAATGCATGCCGATGCTCATCATTTTTGGGGCGTTTAGTCCGGCTGGATCACCCTCTTTGTAAAGCACATCAAAAGTATCCTTCATGTATTGATAAAACGGATCGGCGTGCGAGTAGCCTTGCGGTAAGGAAAAGCGCATGTCGTTGCAATCTAAGGTGTATGGCACGATCAATTGCGGCACGATCGTGCCGTCTGTTCGACGAACCTTCATCCAAAACGGTAGGTCATCGCCGTAATAATCGCTGTCGTATTCAAACCCACCGTAGTCGGCTACCAATCGGCGGGTATTTGGGCTGTCTCGACCGGTGTACCACCCAGCACCGTGAAGTTGCCGTGGCCCCTTGGTCGGCTCGCCTGTTAACTCGCTCATTATTGTCATCGCTAGGTGCAAGTGCTCGGCTTCAACCGCTGGATCCACATCCTGATAGTGAATCCACTTCCAGCCGTGACCCGCGATTTCATGGCCATCATCCACAAAAGCACGCACCACCTCGGGCGAACGCGCCAAAGCCGTGGCAATGCCGAACACCGTCAGTGGCAAGCCACGCTCGCGAAACTCTCTCAGAATTCGCCACACACCAACACGCGAGCCGTATTCGTAAATGCCTTCCATGCTCATGTGCCTATTTGGGTAGGCGCTCGGTGCAAACAACTCGGACAAGAACGTCTCACTGGCGGCATCGCCATGCAAGACGTTGTTTTCTCCACCTTCCTCATAATTAAGCACGAACTGAACCGCAATCCGCGCATCATTAGGCCACTGCGGGTGAGGTGGGTTATCACCGTAGCCTTTTAAATCGCGAGGGTAGCTGTGCGTTGCGTCGTAAATCATGTCACACCGAAATGGTTGAGGTTGATGGGTCGATTAAGTCTGACTGTGCTTTTGTAAGATGGTGTAGAGCTGATCTTTCAACAGAAGCTTTTCTTTCTTCGACGTTTCAATTTCTTCTTGTGAGCCTGGTGTGATGTGAGCTTCCATGTTTTGAATTTGCTGGTCAAGCGCATTGTGCTTGTCAAACAGCCGAGTGAAATGGTGGTCAGCCTGCTTGAGTTTGGTGATCAAATCGCGATATTCAGGAAACATAAAACCTCCAAATGGTTGATCGGTGGTGGCCTTGTGTCAAACGCAACGCCATACGGACTTCGTGACTTGTTCATTTCATCTTAACAAGGAGTCAGGTCTTAAGGGCCTCATAAACCTGCCCAAAAAAAGCATTGGCTTGGTCGGGTTTAAGCCAGCGCACCGCAACAACCAGCTGGCTGCCCGGTTCAACCAAGGTGAAATGACCGCCTGCTCCCATGCCAAAGTAGCTCTCAGGCGGCAGGGAGGAGAAAATCCGTTGCTCGTGGTTTAGCCACACCAAATATCCATAAAAAGGCGCCAGCGGGCAGGGCGTTTGCATTTGGGCCATCCATTGCGGCGAAATGATCGATTGGCCGTTAACTTGGCCTTGATTAAGCATCAACTGACCTATTCGGGCTTGATCTTGGGCACTGATTGAGACGCCAGCGCCCCAGTGCGATCCACCAGGTACTGACGGCAGGCGTTGACCATCAATGGTGACCCAAGCGTGGTCATAACCGACCCAGCGCCATGTATCAGATAGGCCGCACGGCTTGGCTATGTATTGCGCAAAAACCTCAGGTAGTGCTCGGCCAAACAAGTGCAATAGTGCCAGTGAGAGCTGATTGATGCGAACGTCGTTGTATTCCCAAAACGTGCCTGGCGCATGCAAAGGGCGTTTGTCACCTTTGGTGCCGCTTGGTGCGGGCGCAAAAGCCAATGAGCGGTAGTGATCGACTTGATCAGGGATACCAAAACATTGCCCAGTCCATTCACTGGTTTGTTGAAGCAAATGCGCCCATGTCACCAAGCGGTTGTTACCGTCATCAAAGCCAATCCCAGGCAACTGCGACACAATCGGACGGTTCACATCGGGCAATAAGCCCTGGTCGTGGGCCACGCCAGCCAAAAGGGCCAAATAAGCCTTGGCGACACTAAACGTTAAATCGGCGCGCGCCGGTTCGCCAAACTCACAAATTGTCTGACCGTTTTGCATAATCACACCACTGACGCCACCACGCGCGTGCACGGGCCCAAACAAGCGGTTGTAGGGTGGGGTATCTGTTTGGTGAACACCCCACACGCCAGCCGGGTCCGCAATCGGGTCGCGCACCCAGTCAATTTCATGCTCATGAGCAAATTGAACGGCATGTTCAAGCAATTTTGGATGGTTGGTTGCTTCAATCAAGGCAGACCTCTGATTTTGGTTTTTCTCGGTTTTCTTAAAATTTTAGCGACTAATGCCTCAACCACTGTGCGGTTAGTCCGGAAGGCGCTGGTTGCAGTGATAATATTCAAGGTTACCCTTAATGCCAATAAGTGATGAATATTTGACTGTGGTGAAAAATAAACAATGATTGCTGTAACCCTACCTGATGGTTCAAAACGTTCTTATTCCGGCCCAGTGACGGTGGCTGAAGTGGCTCAGTCGATCGGTGCTGGTTTGGCGAAGGCTGCATTGGCAGGTCGCGTCACCACGGCGGGCCAAACCGATCTGGTAGACACCTCTTTCACGATAGATCGTGATTCGGATCTGGCTATTGTGACCGCCAAAGACCCTGAGGGATTGGATATGTTGCGCCACTCCACTGCCCACTTGCTGGCATACGCCGTGAAGTCATTGTTCCCAGAAGCACAAGTCACCATCGGCCCCGTGATTGAAAATGGGTTTTTCTATGATTTTGCTTACAAGCGGCCATTTACGCCTGAGGATTTAGAAGCCATCGAAAAGAAGATGACTGAGCTCGCCGCACGTGATGAGCCGGTTGTGCGTGAACAATGGCAAAGAGACGATGCGGTTGAATTCTTTAAAGATATTGGCGAGCTCTACAAAGCCGAAATCATCGCGTCGATACCATCTAATGAAACCATCAGTCTTTATCGTGAAGGTGACTTTATCGACTTGTGTCGCGGTCCCCACGTGCCCAATACCGGCAAGCTGAAGGTTTTTAAGCTGATGAAAGTCGCGGGTGCCTATTGGCGTGGCGACAGCAACAATGAGATGTTGCAACGAATCTATGGCACAGCCTGGGCCACCAAGGCTGAACAAGACGCCCATCTGCACATGTTGCAAGAAGCAGAAAAACGCGATCACCGCAAACTTGGCCGCGAACTGGACTTGTTCCACTTCCAGGAGGAAGGTCCAGGCCTGGTGTTCTGGCATCCCAAAGGCTGGGTGCTTTGGCAGCAAGTCGAACAGTACATGCGTGCCATCTATCGGAACAATGGCTATCAAGAGGTCAAAGCGCCGCAAATCCTTGATCTATCTCTTTGGAAAAAAACAGGGCACTGGGACAATTACCGCGAGAATATGTTCACCACAGAGTCCGAGAGTCGTGTCTATGGTTTAAAACCGATGAACTGCCCGGGTCACGTCCAAATATTCAACTCAAATTTGCACTCCTACCGTGAGCTGCCTTTGCGCTACGGTGAATTCGGTCAGTGCCACCGCAATGAGCCGTCTGGCTCATTGCACGGCATGATGCGCGTGCGCGGCTTCACGCAAGACGACGGGCACATTTTCTGTACTGAAGATCAGATGCAAGATGAGTGTGCCAATTTCACGGCCTTGCTACAAAAGGTCTATGCGGACTTTGGGTTTACCGAGGTGCTTTACAAGGTCGCCACTCGACCAGAAAAACGTATCGGCAGTGATGAAAGCTGGGATAAGGCCGAAGCGGCGTTGATGGAAAGCCTTAAACGCACCGGGTGCGAATTTGAGGTGTCACCTGGCGAAGGGGCCTTTTATGGTCCCAAAATTGAATACACCTTGAAGGATGCGATTGGACGCCAATGGCAATGCGGCACCATTCAAGTTGATTTTTCTATGCCAGCACGCTTGGATGCCGAATACGTTGACGAGCACGATCAGCGTAAAACCCCTGTGATGCTGCACCGGGCCATACTGGGTTCCTTAGAGCGTTTTATTGGCATGTTGATTGAAAACCATGCCGGCGCCATGCCACCGTGGTTGGCGCCCGTACAAGCGGTGGTGTGCTGTATTTCAGAATCCTCGGCCCAGTACGCTGCTGAAATCAGCGAAAGTCTTAAAAAACAGGGTTTTAGGGTTGAGTCTGATTTGCGGGCGGAGAAAATCACTTATAAAATCAGAGAACACAGCATGCAGAGGGTGCCGTATATTTTGGTGGTTGGCGAAAAAGAACGCGAAGCCAACACCGTTGCGGTTCGCGCTCGTGGTGGGGTTGATCTCGGCGTGATGTCCTTTGAGGGCTTTGGCACGTTACTATCTGATGATGTATCAGGTTATCGGCAACTGGCCGTGCCTGCGTAATGAGTAGTTGCATTCTTTTATCAATTTTTAGGAGCTTTTGACATCGCCACTGATAAGCCTCATCGCATTAACGGAGAAATCCGCGTTTCCGAAGTGCGTTTAATTGGAGTTGAAGGAGAGCAGCTAGGGATCACCAAGACCCTTGATGCTATTCAAATGGCCGAGCAGGCCGACGTGGACCTCGTTGAAATTGCACCCAACGCTGACCCGCCTGTTTGTCGCTTAATGGATTACGGCAAATTCAAATATCAAGAACAAAAACGCCAAGCTGAAGCGCGTGCCAAACAGAAAATCATCCAAGTCAAGGAAGTCAAGTTCCGGCCCGGCACTGATGAAGGTGATTATCAGGTCAAGCTAAAAAACTTAAAGCGCTTTCTTGATGAAGGCGACAAAGCCAAAGTGACCCTTCGTTTCCGAGGCCGTGAAATGGCTCACCAGGAGTTGGGTATGCGTGTGTTAGAGCGCGTGCGCGACGACTTGCTGGAAATGGCCGTGGTTGAAGCAATGCCAAGACTTGAAGGTCGCCAAATGGTCATGGTGCTTTCGCCAAAGAAGAAAGTCGTGGTGGCGGGCAAGGTCGACGGCCTCGCGTGACCATCGTGGCAAACATGCGTGTCCTTTTTGTGATCGATCCAATTGTTGGCTTGAAGGCCTACAAAGACACCTCGGTTGCCATGATGTTTGCGCTGGTGGCTCGTGGGCATCAAGTCAGCGTCTGTCATCAAGGCGATCTTTATATCGACGAGGGCAGGGTAATGGCTCTGACACAAGCCATTACCCTTTTGCCTCAAGCCGATCTGCACGGTCAGTCGTGGTGGGAAGCCTCGGGGGCTAGCGCTGAAGTGCCTTTGTCATCCTTTGCTGCTGTCCTTATGCGCAAGGACCCTCCGTTTGACATGGAGTACGTCTACGCGACCCACCTACTTGAATTTGCTCAGGCCCAAGGCGCGAAAGTTTTTAATGAGGGTGCCGCCATTCGTAACCACCCTGAAAAGCTGTCAATTACCGAATTCAAACAGTTCACCACGCCTACTCTAGTCACGCGCAGCATGGCTCGGATCAAGGCGTTTCACGACAAGCATCTTGACGTCATTGTGAAGCCACTGGATGGCATGGGTGGCACGGGTATTTTTAGAATGCGGGCTGGCGAGATCAACCGCAATGCAATCTTAGAAGCATTAACGCACGACGGCACTCGCACCATCATGGCGCAGCGCTACATTCCAGAGATCGTTAACGGCGACAAGCGCATTCTGTTGATTGGCGGAGAAGCTGTGCCGTATTGCTTGGCCCGAATACCTTTGGCAGGCGAAACACGCGGTAATCTAGCCGCTGGTGGGCGCGGTGTGGCGCAACCCTTAAGCGAAAACGATTGGGCCATTGCCAGAGCGGTGGCCCCCGTGCTGGCTGCCCGTGGCCTGTTGCTGGTTGGCTTGGATGTGATTGGCAATTACATGACAGAGATTAATGTGACCAGTCCGACTTGTTTTGTGGAAATAACCGAACAAACTGATTTTGATGTTGGCGCCCGCTTTGCACAAGCCCTTGAGGTGGCCGTCCATGGCTAAAGAAGCGTTTTTTATGGGAGACGCAAACGTGGTGAATCCAGCGAAAGCCGCTGCCGTTGCTGTCGTACTCGTGGCCCATGCACCTTTAGGCTCGGCACTAAAAGCCGTTTCAGAGCATGTGTTTGGTGAACCTGTTGATTTGTTAGTGATTGATATGGCGCCAGGCGCTTGTGCCGCAGACTCGACCCATGGTCTGGTTGAGCAGCTGTTGAATGCAAATCGAGGTGCCGGTGTGTTGTTATTGACTGATTTGCCTGGTGCTTCCCCGGCCAACATCTGTCAGGATGCCAGCCAGCAACTACGAGAAAGAAATATTCCCTGTTTAATCGTGACTGGCCTGAATGCTTCAATGGTGTTACGAGTTTTAAATTATCGCTCACAAAACCTTGACACTTTGTGTCAACATGCCATCGCTGGCGGCACACAAACAGTCAAGCAAATCGACTGAGAATACGAAAAAAAGATTGGTTGACGATTGTCAGTGGATAATAAATCCTCTTTGACTATCCTTCTAAAAACGCACACGCAGGTACTGGATCATGCCGCAACTCGACATCCTTGTCTCTAATAAATTAGGCCTTCACGCCAGAGCTGCCGCCAAACTCACCAAAACGGCAGGACAGTTTTCAAGCGACATTTTCATTTCCAAAGATGCTCGGCGGGTTAACGCAAAAAGCATCATGGGTGTGATGATGCTCGCGGCCGGTAAAGATACATTGGTTACGATCCATGCTGAAGGAGGTGACGCCGAAGAGGCTTTAAGTCACATACAGGCCCTTTTTGATGATAAGTTTGGTGAAGAACAATAACCTTAACACCGTGGACAATGCCCAGCTTAAGCCCATGATTTGCCTATACGGCCGGGGCGTAGCAAGCGGCTATGCCATGGGTCGGGCGGTGGTCATGGGTGCGGCTGCGCTTGAAGTGGCTCACTATCGAATTGCACCTGAGGCCATTGATGCCGAGAAAAGACGTTTTTCGTTGGCACTCAAAGACACGACCGATGAGTTGCAAGTGCTCATCGACACTTTGCCAGCAGACGCCCCAAGGGAGCTGGCCGCATTACTGAACGTGCATCAATTACTCCTCTCAGATCCTTTACTGACCGATGAGACGTTGTTGCTTATTGAGCAACGCCAATACAACGCTGAGTGGGCATTGACCACGCAAGGCCAGCTTCTAGGCGAACAGTTCAGTGCCATGCCAGACGACTACTTGCGTGAACGTGGTGCCGATGTCAGGCAAGTGGTTGAGCGAGTGTTGCACACCCTGACAGGCACTCGCGCATTGGGCAATTTGGAAGCTTTCACACAAAGTGACGAGCCACTGATCGTGGTGGCTCATGATATCTCACCAGCTGACATGATCAGGCTGCGCGGCGCACGGTTTGCGGGGTTTGTGACCGATCTGGGTGGTCCGACCTCACACACGGCGATTGTGGCCCGCAGCATGGGTGTGCCGGCAGTGGTTGCCTTGGGGCAAGTTCGCACGATGGCGCGTGATGGCGATTTTTTGATTGTTGATGGCCAGCAAGGCACTGTTTTAATCAATCCGCCAGCGGCTCAGACCCGTGTTTATGAATCTATGGCGCTTGAATATGCGCAGTCACGCGAACGTTTGTTGACCTTGCGCGATATCGCCGCTGAGACACTCGATGGCGTGCGTATTGGCTTACAAGCCAACATTGAAATGCCAGACGAGGTTCCATTGGCGCTCAGTCAAGGCGCGCAGGGTATTGGTCTGCTTCG
>CALBEY010000009.1 GCA_937888805.1 uncultured Burkholderiaceae bacterium | reverse complement strand
CTCATGATGATTGGGGTGCTTCTTGAGGTGAATGGGTAGTTGGTAGGGTCATTTTCGATAATTCCGCCGAGCTAAGCCTAATATTTCCTCGAGGGTGAGTTTCTAATCGGCCACATTACAAGTCAAAAGTTAAAAGATAAAAGACAAAGAAAAATATGTTTGGAGAGGAGCCGCTTCTTAGGTGATATTTGACATTTGAAAAAAAAGACGTTGCGCTTGCTAATACTTCTTGATAGCGTATACACAAATTGGTAATGCTTGACACATGGAATTCATCACGTTATGGGTCTCAACTCGGTTGCTTATCAACGAATAAAAGGAATGATTCTACAGGGTCTCATTCCGGTGGGCAGTAGGCTTCTTGAAACGAGATTAGTGCCTCTGTTACAGATGTCAAGAACACCTATCCGAGAAGCACTACAGCAGCTGCATGTAGAGGGGATGCTTGAGGAGGACGCAGGTGGGTTACTCGTTAAAAAATATACCAGAAAGCAAGTTCTAGAGATTTACCACTGTCGAGCCGTTCTTGAGAGTGAAGCAGTGAAGTTAATTGCAGAAGATGGTCTTAACGAGAGTGCTACGGTCAAGATCCACCAAGTAATAAGTGCTTGCGATGATATTTTGCAATCTTTGATTCAGTCGGGCACTGAATCTGAAGCGTATTTTAGAAATGCGTTTCTTGTTCAAAACAATACTTTTCATGACACTCTCTACAGCAGCTGTCCCAATGGCATGCTTCTTACCATGCTGCGACGGACTGAAGAATTGCCAGAGGCCATTCGTAATTACGCCTCGTTTAGTTACGAGCAACTACTTGCCAGTCATCTGGGGCACAAGCAAATTATGAGGGCAATTGAAATGCGAGATGCAGAACGGGCCGCCGCTCTAATGAAAGAACACATTTGGGCTGCGCGTGATCGAATGGATCCCGACACTTATGAAACGATGCGTCTGTCAAGATCAATAAAAGATTCGGTTACAAATTCCGAGGCACGAGCACTAGAGAGTTAACCCATTTAACCGCTGTGCAATATTCTCAATAAATAGGAGAGCAAGCAATGAAACCCGTAGATAAAAAAAAATCGGCAACACATCGCCTAACCCGTAGACAGATCCTAAAGGGCGCATCAGCTGGCGTCTTTGCAGTAGCAGCCCCTTGGGTAACCACAACCGCTAGAGCTGCAGGCCAATTGACCGTGATTCTAAATCAGGGACTACTCGCGCGGCTATGGATTGATGAGCTCAATCCTAAGTTTGAAAAGGAAACTGGCGCTAAGCTAAATATTCAGCAATCTGTAACAGGAAACATGCTGGCTATGCTTCGCACGCAAAAAGATAATCCGCCTGATTTGATGCAATTCTCTGAAGCAGGTGTTTTCCTTGCTCGAGATAATGGTTTGTTACGCCAAATTCAAACCTCGCAGATACCCAATTGGAAATACATGCGCAAGGAATTTGACGTTGCACAAGGCTTTTCCGCTGGCATGATTGATGCCATGAACACGCTTTTCTACAATACTAACGAACAAAAGACTGCGCCAACTTCTTGGGCTGAACTATGGGATCCCAAAAACAAGGGCCGAATCGCAATCCCACCGATTGCATGGAACAATGGCGTTCGCATGGTCGTAACGGCTGCGCAAATTGCAACTGGCAAGCCCTTGGCCCAAGCGCAATACGAAATTGAAGCAGGTATCGCGGAACTAGCGAAACTTAAGAAAAATGATGTCCGCGTATACAGTGGTGCACCGCAGGCACTTCAACTGCTACAAAGTGGGGAAGTGCCTTTGGTGCCTTTCTATTTGGCGTTTACTGCACCTTTAATCGCAAAGGGTGCCCCGATTCTACCGGCCACTTTCCTTAAAGAAGGCAAGCAAGGTGAAATTGTTGGCTTCAACATGCCAACGAATGCTAAGAATGTTGAGTTGGCGAACCAGTACATCAACATGAGCCTTGAAAAGGACTTTCAGCAAAAGATTGAAAACACTTTGCGCGCGCGCTGTGCACACATTGACATTACACCCTCGGCGGAAACCATCAAGCTTCTTGGGCCTGAGGGCAACACAACCTATGCGGACTGGGCGTTCCTGTCTAAAAATCGTCCCAAAATCACAGAAATGTGGAATGAAGTTTTTAGCTGATTTTTATACGACTAGTTGATCAGATGATGGATTTAGGCAACCCGGCACTTCGAGGACTCAGTAACAACACAAGTTGGTGGTCTCGGAATGCCGGCGCCTTTTTCTTGCTTGCCCCATTATTAATTTTTTTACTAATTTTTTACGTTGTCCCATTTGTGCACATGATTCAAGAGAGTTTTCGTTTCTCTTACATTGACACGCAAACTGGGGATGGTCTGACGCTGCATCAATACATTAAGACTTGGAGCAGTTCACGTATCGGTCGTGTAATGGAACGTACGTTCCGTATGTCACTGTTAACCGTTGGCATTACGCTTTTGCTGTCCTACCCGATTGCGTTGCTATTGCTAAAGCTAAAGCCAAGGCTGCGCACTATCATTTTGCTCGTTATTTTTATTTCGCTCGCCTCCAGTCTCATTGTTAGGAACTATGGTTGGGTCGTCGTCTTGGCCGATAAGGGTGCCTTAAATGCATTGATATTGGCCTTGGGTATATCTGATACACCAGTGCGATTGATGTACTCTGAAATAGCCATTGTGATTGGACTCGTTCACTTTTCAATTCCCTTCATGGTTCTGCCAATTTATGGGTCACTCTTGCGTCAGCCAGCGTCTCTAGGCGAGGCCTCGCAGTCTTTGGGGGGTAATGCTTGGCAGACTTTCACAAAAATAACCTTGCCACTGAGTCTGCCCGGCGTTTTTGGCGGTACGGTTTTGACCTTTGCGCTTAGCATGAGTGCCTATGTAACGCCCCTGATGCTAGGCTCACCATCTTCCTCCATGATTTCGCAAGTGGCGGCAGAACAATTACTGACACAATTAAACTTCCCTTTTGGTGCTGCAATCATCGTGACGCTGACTGTTCTTACTTTCATCGTCGTCGCGGCTTATGCCACCGTTCTTCGGAGGGTGTTCCGTGCAGATGTCTAACTCTTCGCTCCCGATCAGCATCTTTGAGCGCATTGTTAGCCTAGTAGCTTGGCTAGCCCTTTTTTTCTTACTTTTTCCAGTTGTCTTGACGGCAGTCGTATCGTTAAACGCATCGTTTTTTATTGAGTTTCCACCCAAAGATTTTTCTTTCAGGTGGTACTGGAATATCGCTAATATTGAAGCGATTGGAAGCGCCACGCTTATTAGTGTGTCGATAGCCCTTGCGGCAGCAGTGCTCTGCACGGCACTTGCAATCGGGGCAAGCTTGGCTATCACTCGTTACCAGTTCCCTGGCAAAGCTTTTTTAACTGCATTTCTACTTTCGCCAATTACCATGCCCATGGTGGCGGTTGGCATTGCACTTATCCAGTTTTTTATCATGATCGGGGCCGCTTTCACTTGGTACAGCTTGCTGATCGGTCACATGGTGCTTGTGGTGGCCTACCCAATTCGAACCTTACTGGCTTCACTGACGCTCATGAATCCGTCTCTAGAAGAGGCAGCCTTATCACTTGGTGCCACCAAGTTCAACAGCTTCTGGACGGTGACACTACCTCAGTTGAAGCCCGGACTAATCAGCGGGTTTCTCTTTGCGTTCCTAATTAGCTTTGACAACTATCCGATCAGTGTATTTTTGGTTCGCGGCGGCTTAACAACCATGCCGATCGAGATATTTAACTACATCTCGCAGAACTTCGATCCGACACCAGCGGCCTTCTCAACTCTCTACGTTATTGTTGTCACCATCATTATCTCGTTTGCGGAACGGCGCTACCGAATCGTTTCATACTCAATCCAATAGTAGGTGGTTATGACTGGACTTGAACTAGAGAATATTTGCGTTTGGCTCAACGGACAACAGATCCTACATGACGTCAATCTTTCGATAAAGAAAGGTGAGTGCGTTGCTCTGCTTGGGCCCTCTGGTTGCGGCAAGACGACAACGCTGCGAACGATTGCTGGCTTTATCCATCCACAGTCCGGTGATGTTCGTGTCTCTGGGCATTCTTGCATTGGATTACCACCTAACAAACGAAACGTAGGGTTAGTGTTCCAAGACTATGCGTTATTTCCGCATATGACAGTTGCACAGAACGTTGACTACGGACTGCGAATGCGCAAACACGATAGAAAGGAATCACTGCTACTGGTGAAAGAATTTCTTGAAATGGTTCAGCTGGATCATGTGATGGATCGCTTACCGCAAAGCTTGTCTGGTGGGCAGCGGCAACGTGTTGCTTTAGCGAGAGCACTCGTGATTAAGCCTGACATTTTGTTGCTAGATGAGCCACTAGGCGCTCTTGATAGGAAACTGCGTGATCAAATGCAAGTTGAGTTAAAGCAACTCCAAAAACAACTTGGTGTAACGACGATTATTGTTACGCACGATCAAGAGGAAGCACTCTCATTGGCAGACCGTGTTGCCGTCATGTTTGGTGGTGGTATTAGGGAAATCGGAATGCCCCAAGACCTTTACGATTATCCCCAGCACCGTGATGTCATGGACTTCTTAGGGGGATCAAATCTTTTGCGCTGTAACGTTAAATCGGTTCAGAGTAATGGCGTAACGTTAACGGGCCCTGGTGGATTTGAAGTGCTTATCGAAAACAATAATCACAAAGTCGGTGACAAAGTCCTTGTTGGTATTCGACCGGAGCATCTGTCTATTGAAACCTCGGGCGACATGAGCGCTGAGTCTGCAATTCGGGGCATTGTTCATGAAACCGTATATAAAGGGACTCTGATGGAGGTGTTGATTAAGACCGCAGATGGTGAAATTTTTCGAGCATCAATTAGTCCGAGATCATTGGATAAGCTAAGGGTCAGTAGGGGGGAAGAAATAAGCCTAGTCCTAGAGAAGGACTACTTACGTATTTTTAAGGAATGATCCTGGGGAATTAAAAATGCAACGCAAAGTGAACGATGTTGGGGGGCTAACTGGGTCTCAAATAGATCAAGCGGAGCATGATCCAACATTTTATGAAAAGCGGATTGATGCGTTACTTATGCTTTTAACCGGACCGAAGGTTCAGGCCTTTACAGTAGATTCTCTTAGGCGAGCGATAGAACAAAATACCCCAGAGGATTATTCAAAACGGGGCTACTACGAAAAATGGCTTCTTGCGATCCGACAGCTGCTCGTAGAGCAGCAAATCCTCTCAAACGATGAGATTGATCGTCGCATCGAGGAGATCAAGCAAAGGAAAGGACATTAATCATGCTTGAGCACCAAGAATTTATCGCATCGCCATCCTTTAATGTTGGCGATTGTGTGACCGTCAAATCTGGCCATCCTGAGTCGCATTGCCGAACGCCCGTGTATCTTCGTGGAAAGAGGGGAACCATCGTCGAGGTTGTTGGGCGTTATCACAACCCTTCCTTGCTTGCTCTCCATAAACCTGGATTACCGAAACTTTGGCTGTACAGAGTTCGTTTTCTACAAAGTGGTGTCTGGGAAGATTACGATGGATCAAGCCGCGATACCGTCATTGCTGATATATATGAGCACTGGCTTTCTTCAGATGAGGAGCACTTAAATGTCTCACCCTAAGCATCATGACCATGACCATGACCATGACCATGATCACAAGCCTATCGAAAGCCAGCAAGAACCAGCGGGTGAAGAACGATTCTTGGAGCAAGCATTGCGAGAACTCCTCGATGAAAAAGGTGTTGTCACTGCGGCGCAGATCGCACAACAGATTGACATACAAGATAGTCGAACACCTGCTCTCGGTGCAAAGGTGGTTGCTAAGGCATGGGTAAACCCATCGTTCAAGCAAGACTTGCTAGCAGCACCTTTGGAAACCATCAACAAAACATTTGGCCTCACGATCAATACCCCTCTAGAACTTGTGGTCCTCGAAAATACGCCTGACGTGCACAATATGGTGGTGTGCACGCTCTGCTCCTGCTATCCGCGAATGCTACTGGGCATTCCACCCGCTTGGTATAAGTCAACGGACTACCGCTCAAGAGTTGTTATCGAGCCCCGGGCTGTCTTGAAAGAGTTCGGAGCGCATATTTCTGACGAAACTGAAATTCGCGTATCTGACAGTACAGCTGATGTGCGGTATCTGGTTTTGCCTCTTAGACCGCAGGGCACAGACATGTTCACGGAAGCGCAATTAGAGGCGCTTGTAACGCGTGACACCATGATTGGAACCGCCGTTCCGAAACTTATGGAGTCGTAAGCATGGACAACAGGCAGGAGAATTATCGCGGCGTTTTTGATTCCCGACTCGGGTTTGGACGTCGTCCCGTTTTGGTGGTGATAGATTTCATTAATGCCTACACCACGCCTGGTTCGGCGCTTTATGCCCCTGACGTTGTGAGCGCAGTGGATGCGTCGGTAGAGCTCATCAACAGCGCGCGAGATAAACAAGTGCCCGTTATCTACACCAAGGTGCTTTTTCAAGCTGGGGGATTTGACGGCGGCCTGTTCGTCCAGAAGATTCCTGCGCTGACCAAGCTTGTGGATGGAGAACCTTTGGCCGAAATTGACGCAAAAATCACACCAGTCACAGGTGATATTGTCATTGTAAAAAATTATGCCAGCGTATTTTTTGGCACAAGCTTAGCCAGTATGTTGACGGCTCACGGTATTGACACTGTGATCCTGATCGGCTGCTCTACCAGTGGTTGTGTTCGAGCCAGTGCGGTAGACGGAATGCAGCACGGGTTTCGAGTGATTGTGCCCCGCGACTGTGTGGGAGACCGGTTAGCACAGGTTCACGATGCAAACTTATTTGATATTGACGCTAAATATGGGGACGTGGTCGGAAAATCAGATGTACTTGATTACCTAAAGACGTTAGAAACTGTCTGATAGCGACGCTGAGCGTATTGTCCTCGGTGTTAACTAAAAAATAATTCACTCATAAGAACGGAGATTAATAATGCATGTTGAACCGGGTATTGTCGATGGAACTAAAATGGTAATTGGCTACGCCACAGCCGCTGGTGTTATCAGTTTGACAACCTTAAGCCTTTTCAAAGAAGTCCTAAAAGGTCAAATTGGCCGTGTGCTTGGGGCCTCGTTAGTAGCGATGCTGCTAACGTTCTTATCTTTCGAGGTGCTCCCTCACCCTACGGTAGGGGTCTCTGAGGTCCATCTAATTCTTGGTTCATCGATGTTGCTGTTGCTCGGTGTGGTACCGACAGCTATTGGGATGATGGCTGGGCTAGCACTGCAAAGTTTCGTTTTTTCACCGTCTGACTTGCCTCAGTTTGGTATGAATGTGACGACTCTCTTGGCTTCTTTATTCGCTACCGCTTTTATTGCAAAGCGCCTCATCCCCTTGCGATCCCGTTATGTTGATCTTTCTTACAAAGATGTCGTGAAGCTGTCGCTTTTGTTTCAGGGATCTATTGTGTCGTGGGTCTCTTTTTGGGTGATCCTCGGCCAAGGGTCTAGTGTTTCAACGCTTCAAAGTATTGGTGCTTTTGGATTGGTCTACCTCGCAGTTATTGCAATTGAGGTGGTTCTTAACATCGCACTTTTGGGTTTTTTGCGCGCCACCAAGAGTCAAGCTTTGAGGTTGTCGCTTAATCCGCGTCTTTTTGAGCAAGCCTCCATTTAATGGGTCTGAAACTTTGATTCGCAGGTTAATTTTGCTGCTTTTGAGACAGCCGCTTTGTTCTTATGACATGGCGCGAAGGGGCTAGTTTTCAGTGTGTCATTTGCATAGATGCTAATGAAGCACTGATGTATTTTCTTTGGACTCATGGTGTGTGAATTTTTTCGTAAAAGAATATTTTCTGACGACGCTTATTTTTAATGTTTTTTTGACTGGGTGACCGTGCGTAAGACCGCATCGATGACAAATGATTCCCAGTGTTCGTAACATTTGGGCGCGTTGAGTGCTTCGCCTAAAAAGGCCGATAGCGTGTACTGATTGGATTGGTAGAAGTAACCCATGGCTGAGATCATCAAATAAACATCCCGTGATTGCGTCTCGGCTCGAAACACACCTTGCTGCTTGCCTAGGCTCAGTGCTTGGTCAACCAAGCCAATGGCAGGCTTTGAGAATTGGCTGGCCAGTAAGGACTGACTGATGTGTTTGCCACGGTACAAGTTTTCGCTGTTGAGCACCGTGACAAATTCGGGGTGGTCGCGAAAGTAGCGCACAAAAAACTCGACGGCAGCAGTCAGCGCTTTGATTGGGTTGCTGGTATCTAAGGTGACGGCCGCTTCAGCCTCGTTGTAGCGCCGGTAGATTTCTTCAAGGGCAGCAATGAATAGCCCTTCTTTGTTGCCAAAGTAGTAGTAAATCATCCGATCGTGCGATTGCGCGAGCTCAGCGATGCGTGAAACGCTACCGCCGTGCAAGCCGTGGGTCGAGAACACCTCGATGGACGCCTCCAACAGGCTTTGTCGAGTGGCTTGGGCGCGGGCTTGGTGCGCCGGGCGGTGGGTTTTTTGTGTCACTGCTCAGCAAAGGCGCGTTCGATCACAAAGTCGCCAGGCTTTGATGTGTTGCCCTCTTTAAACTGACGTTGCTCGAACATCGATTTTAAGTCGCGTAACACCGCAGGGCTGCCGCAAATCATCGCCCGGTCTACGCTGGGGTCAAGCGCAGGCGTGCCCAAGTCTTGAAACAGTTTGCCTGATTCGATGAGGTCTGTGATTCGGCCTTGGTTCTCGAACGCCTCCCGCGTGACAGTTGGGTAATAGCGCAGTTGCTGCTTGGCCATGTCACCCAAGAATTCGTGCTCAGGTAGCGTCTCTGTCAAGAACTGGCGATAAGCCAGTTCTTTGACTTCACGCACACCGTGCACCACGATGACTTCTTCAAACTTTTCATAGGTTTCGGGGTCTCTCACAATGCTTAAGTACGGCGCCAGTCCAGTGCCTGTGCCCAGCAAGTAGAGGCGCTTACCTGGTAAAAGGTAGTCAATCAAAAGCGTGCCAGTGGGTTTTCTGCCGACGACCACCGTGTCGCCAGGTTGGATGTGCTGCAGGCGTGAAGTCAGGGGACCATTTGGCACTTTGATGCTTAAAAACTCGAGGTGTTCTTCATAATTGGCGCTGGCAATGCTATAGGCGCGAAGCAGTGGCTTGCCATCTAGGCGAAGGCCAATCATGGTGAAATGACCATTGCTAAAGCGCAGGGAAGGGTCTCGGGTGGTGGTAAAAGAAAAAAGACTGTCCGTCCAGTGGTGAACGGTGAGAACCCGTTCTTCGTTAAAAGCGCTCATGGCATTGTTCCAAAATTTAAAGCAACACAGGCGTGCTGACACAGAACCTTGCGTTGGTCGGTCACTTCGACTAAAGTATTTGTTAAATGTAGCATTCGCTACATTTAACGCACTGGTGGCATGGCGTTTATCAACAATGCGTCACTAAGGCGTCACTTTAACCGCTGACTGAGAGCTTGTCAGCGCAAAAGGGATTGCCACAAGGGGAAATATCAAGTGAGAGTTCATTTAATGGTGCGACACGCGGCGGTTGTTTTATCAGCGCTGGCGGTCGGCACGAGTTGGGCGCAGGAGCCGATCAAAATCGGTGAAATCAATAGCTATAAGGCCTTACCGGCGTTTTTAGAGCCGTACAAAAAGGGCATGGCGTTGGCGCTCGATGAAATTAATGCCGCCGGCGGGGTGTTGGGACGGCCCTTGACTTTGATTACCCGAGATGACAGTGCCAATCCAGGCGATGCCGTGAGAGTGGCGCAAGCCCTCTTATCGCGCGACCGGGTCGATGTGTTGGCAGGCACGTTCTTGTCTCACATCGGCCTGGCCGTCAGTGACTTTGCCAAGCAAAAAAAGGTTTTCTTTTTAGCCAGTGAGCCGTTGACGGACAAATTGGTTTGGGAAAACGGCAATCGCTATACTTTCCGTCTTCGGCCATCAACCTACATGCAAGTGGCCATGTTGGTGCCTGAAGCGGTGGCCATGAATAAAAAACGTTGGGCATTGGTCTACCCCAATTACGAGTATGGGCAGTCGGGTATTGAAACCTTTAAAAAACTCATGCTTGAAGCACAGCCCGAGATTGAATTCGTGGCTGAGCAGGCCGCTCCTTTGGGCAAAGTTGATGCCGGTAGCGTGGTGCAAGCGTTGGGTGACGCCAAGCCAGATGCCATCTTCAACATGCTGTTTGCCGCTGATCTTGCCAAGTTTGTGCGCGAGGGCAACACGCGTGGTCTGTTTAAAAACGTCGAAGTGGTCAGTTTACTGACAGGCGAACCCGAATATTTGGATCCCTTAAAAGCGGAAACCCCCGAGGGCTGGCTGGTCACAGGCTACCCTTGGTACGGTATCGATACGCCCGAACATGAGGCATTCTTGAAGGCGTATCAAGCCAAATTTGACGACTATCCGCGTTTGGGTTCTGTGGTCGGTTATGCCACGATTGCATCATTAGCTGCTGGCATTAAAAAGGCGGGCAGTGTGGACAGCGAAAAGCTCGTTCAAGCGTTTCGAGGCCTGACAGTGAGCACACCCTTTGGCATGATCACCTATCGCCCAGAAGACCAGCAATCCACCATGGGGAGCTTTGTTGGGCGAACCGCTCTGGTCGATGGTCAAGGGGTGATGCAAGGGTTTCGCTACATTGATGGTGTCGACGTTTTACCGCCTGCTAACCAGGTTCAATTCTTACGACCGCTTCAGTAGCGTTTAAAGGCAAGTTCACCGTTGGATGCCCTCGCCAGTTTTACGCTCCAAATTTTAAACGGCTTGGCTAGCGCCTCTTCTTTGTTCTTGGTGTCGGTTGGTTTGTCGCTTATTTTTGGCGTCACACGCATCGTTAATTTTGCGCATGGCTCCTTTTTCATGCTCGGCATTTATGTGGCTTATAGCGCCGTTGGCTGGTTAATGCCTGTGCTTGGCGGGGCGGGTTTCTGGGTTGGTGTAGTGGTGGCGGCTGTTGTGGTGGGTTTGAGTGGCGCGCTTGTAGAAATATTGCTGTTGCGCCGAATTTATCGCTCTCCGGAGCTGTTTCAGCTGCTGGCAACCTTTGCCTTGGTGTTGGTGATTAAAGACCTAGCCCTCTGGACATGGGGCCCCGAGGAGCTTTTGGGGCCACGCGCGCCAGGTTTGGAAGGTGCCGTGATGATTTGGGGTCGTGCCTTTCCGACCTACGATCTTTTTCTGCTAGCCATGGGACCACTGGTTTTGATGGCATTGACGCAGTTGCTCAAGCGTACCCGCTGGGGATTGTCGGTGCGGGCGGCGACTCAAGACCGCGACATGGTTGGTGCTCTCGGTGTCAATCAAGCTTGGCTTTTCACCGCGGTGTTTGCATTGGGTACGGCTTTGGCCGGTTTCGGTGGGGCTTTGCAACTGCCTCGAGAGCCGGCGAGCTTAGAGCTTGATTTGTCAATTCTTGGTTCGGCATTCGTGGTGGTGGTGGTCGGCGGCTTGGGTTCTTTGAGTGGTGCTTTTGTGGCGGCGGTTTTGGTGTCTGTCATCAAAGCCACCTGTATTTGGCTTGGGATTGTGACCTTGTTTGGGATTGAGTTCGCCTTCCCAAAACTCACTTTAGTGGCTGAGTTTTTGGTGATGGCCGCGGTGCTGATATGGCGGCCTTGGGGCTTGTTTGGCCGCCGACAGACGGCCTCAGCGCACACCACGCCCGAAGCGCCATTGCTCCCGCCGGGCCGCTGGCAGCGCTTGCTCAGCTTGGTGTTGATCTTGCTTCTGGTGGCATTACCGGTGGTTGATCAGGCGTTTCCTTATGCGCTGGTGTTGTCGATCGATATTTTGATTGCGGTTCTATTTGCTGCGAGTTTGCATTTCATCATGGGCCCAGGGGGGTTGCATTCTTTTGGGCACGCGGCCTATTTTGGTTTGGGCGCCTATGGGGCGGCTTTGTTGGTGACGGGCCTTGCTGTTCCGATGCCGCTGGCCTTGGTCCTGGCGCCCTTGGCGGCGACGGCAGGCGCTTTGTTGTTTGGTTGGTTTAGTGTCCGGTTGTCAGGGGTATACCTGGCCATGTTGACCTTGGCCTTCGCGCAGATTGTCTGGGCAATCGCTTTTCAGTGGGACGCTGTCACGGGTGGCAGTAATGGGATTACTGGACTTTGGCCGAGCCCGTGGCTGGCCAGCGATCGTGCCTATTTTTGGCTCGCTTTGGCTTGCTTGGTGATGGGCATGTGGGTGCTTAGGCGTGGCCTATTTTCTGCGTTTGGTTATGCGCTAAGAGCAGGGCGTGATTCGGCGCTACGCGCTCAAGCCGTGGGTATTGATGTGCATCGCATTCAGTGGATGGCGTTTGTGGTGGCGGGCACGGTGGCAGGGTTGGCGGGCGCTTTGTTTGCCTTTTCTAAGGGCAGTATTTCGCCCGATGTCTTGGGTGTGGCGCGTTCGATAGACGGTTTGGTAATGGTGTTGCTTGGCGGGGTGCAAACCCTGGCAGGCCCGGTTGTTGGCGCGGCTGCCTTTGTGGGGTTGTACGACACGGTATCGCAATACACCGACTATTGGCGCGCGACGCTTGGTGCCATTATTTTGTTGCTGGTCTTGTTATTTCCGCAAGGCATCGCGGGTTATGCCGCATGGCTTGTCGCGCGCTTGAAATGGCGTTTTGTGGGTCAAGCGGCATGACGCATTTGGTCGTCCATCAGCTCCATAAATCATTCGGTGGGGTGAAAGCTGTCAATAACGTGAGCTTTGAGGTCGCGCCCGGTGAGTTGGTGGCGTTGATTGGGCCCAACGGTGCGGGTAAGTCAACGACCTTTAATGTCATCAATGGGCAATGGTCACCTGACTGCGGTGATGTTCTTTTAGAGGGTCGGTCTCTTATTGGCCTCACACCACAACAGGTTTGGCGTTTTGGTGTTGGCCGTACCTTTCAAACGGCCGCTGTGTTTGGTTCGATGAGTGTGCTGGAGAATGTGCAGACCGTGTTGATGTCTCGAGATCGTCGTTTTTTTGACTTGTTCTCAAAAGCCACGGGCTACCAACAGGCAGAGGCACTGTCACTGATTGAGCAGGTGGGGCTGGTTGAAATGGCTCACCAGCGCTGTCAGGCGTTGGCTTATGCGGATGTCAAAAGGGTTGAATTGGCTTTGGCCCTGGCGAGCGCACCACGCTGGTTATTGATGGATGAACCGACCGCAGGCATGGCGCCGGCTGAACGCCAAGCGCTCATGACGCTAACCCATGCGTTAGCCAAGCAGCAGCGCATTGGGGTTTTGTTTACCGAACACAGCATGGATGTGGTCTTTGGCTATGCTGACCGCATATTGGTGATGGCCCAGGGGCGCTTGATCGCGCAGGGCACACCAACCGAAATCCAGTCTAATGAGCAGGTCCAGTCGGTGTATTTTGGTCGCCAGCAACCGGTTTTGGTTTCGGCCGTGCTCGAGGGGGTGCCATGAACCCCGTGCTTTCGGCCCAAGGTCTGAACGCTTGGTATGGCATGGCTCAAGTGTTGTTTGAGGTTGACTTGACGGTCAATCGCGGTGAGGTCGTGGCTTTGATGGGTCGCAATGGCGCTGGCAAAAGCACGTTGCTCAAAGCCGTGATGGGGCTGCTTGAGCGCCGTCAAATGCAACTCGATTTGTTTGGTCAACCGTTGGGGCTCTTGGCTCCTTATCGGATGGCGCGATTAGGGGTCGGGTATGTGCCACAAGATCGCCGAATCTTTACTGACCTGACTGTCATGGAAAACCTGCTCGTGGCCCAGCGCCCAGGGCACCATTGGCCAGACGGTGCGGCTGGACCGGTTTGGGATCCTGAGCGATTGTTTGATTTATTCCCTAATTTGGCACAGCGCCGTGATCATCGCGCCTCGCAAATGAGCGGCGGTGAGCAACAAATGTTGTCTGTTGCCCGCACCTTGATGGGTAACCCATTGGTTTTGTTGCTTGATGAACCGTCGGAAGGGGTGGCGCCAGTGATCGTGGATCAAATGCAAATAATGGTGATGACGCTTAAGTCGCAGGGTGTGAGTTTGTTGTTATCAGAACAGAATCTGGGATTTGCCCAAGCCGTCAGTGACCGCGCCTATCTACTGGAGCAGGGGCACGTGCGATTTAAAGGAGCAATGAGCGAACTCAGTGCGCAGACCGAGCTTTGTCAGCGTTATCTGGGTGTTTCTATGATGGCCTGAATTTTGCTTTCAGCGCAATTGAGTCCGTGTGATGAATTTCTCGTGTCTCGGGTTAACCACTTGCAAAGTCTCTGAACTTCCCACAAAATATGTCTTATGTTGTGCCCCGGATCACTGTCGACCCGGGGTTTTGTTTTTTAGGATTTGTTATGTCTGGTATTCCATTGACCGTGAAAGGCGCTCAACGTCTTCGAGAAGAACTTCACCAACTCAAACACGTTGAACGTCCGGCTGTGATTGAGGCGATTGCTGAAGCGAGGGCGCAAGGCGACCTTTCTGAAAACGCTGAATACGACGCGGCGCGCGAGCGGCAGGGTTTTGTTGAGGCTCGCATTGGTGAATTGGACGGTGTTTTGTCGAACGCCCAACTCATTGAACCGACTGAACTTGAGGCCGATGGTCGGGTCGTGTTCGGGGCGACGGTCAAGATCGAGGATCTTGAGAGTGGCGACAAGGTGGTCTACCAGATCGTGGGTGATTTAGAAGCGGACATCAAACAGAACCTGATTTCTGTTTCAAGCCCTGTTGCGCGGGCGCTGATTGGCAAATCTGAAGGTGATGTTGTTGAAGTCAAAGCACCTTCAGGCGCCAAAGAATTCGAAATTGTCGAGGTCAGCTACCGTTGAGGTGGTTCTCGCAAGCGACCCGACGGGTGCACCTGCGAATCAAAGCCATTATTTATTCAGGCCCCGGCGAGCGCCGGCGCGTAATGAAAGCGCACTTTTTCTGGCGGGTCTTGCCGTTGTGCTGGTAGCGCGTGCGGGTCGAGTGGCGCGTTTGGCGGCTGAGCGGTCAGATTTTTCAGCCGAGAATGCCCGAATCGCTGAGGGCTTGCTGGGATCAATGGGTTTAACTGCCGGACGAGACTTCTTTTTAACCCTTTTACCAAGGGCCGCCATTTTCTTGGGCGTGTGCGGTTCGCTGGGTTTGCGTTTGGGAGGCATCACAATCACGCCAGTTTGCTCACTAAAAGCGGGCTTTTTGCCAACGCGGTACACGATCAGTATCTTACCCAAATGCGCGACTGATACACAGCCGAGCTGGTTGCAGATGGTTTCCAGCATACTATCTCTATCTGAGCGCTCTTGACCGCTGACGCGAACCTTAATTAATTCGTGCGCCGACAGCGCCACCTCAATTTCTTTGAGCACCGCTGGCGTCAGGCCGGCGTCACCGACCATGACCACGGGACGTAAGGAATGGGCGGCCGCGCGAAGGGCGCTACGGGCTTGGCTCGAAAGAGCAGCATTGGGCTTTGTTATCGACATCATGAGATTGTACGGGAATGGCGAAAAAGAAATTTTCAAAAGAGTGGGTCATGCAGCATATTAATGACCCTTACGTTAAATTGGCTCAGCAAAAAGGTTATCGAGCCCGTGCGGCGTTCAAATTGATAGAGATTTTGGACACAGAGCGGTTACTTCGGCCGGGGGATTGGGTGGTTGATCTCGGTTCTGCGCCCGGTAGCTGGTGTCAGGTGGCACGAGAGCGGATGCTTGGGCGTGATGGCGTTATTAACGGTCAAGTCATTGCTTTAGACATTTTACCGATGGATCCCGTTGAGGGTGTAACGTTTATCTTAGGGGATTTTCAAGAGGACGCGGTTTTGGCAGCGCTATCGGCCCAATTAAAAGGGCAGTCGGTTGACCTTGTGATTTCGGATATGGCCCCCAACTTATCAGGGGTGAGTAGTGCGGATTCAGCCCGAATCGGTCATTTGTGTGAATTAGCCCAGGCATTTGCTGTTGATCATCTCAAGCCCGATGGGGCTTTAATTGTCAAAGCATTTCATGGGAGCGGATTTTCACAGATCGTTGAAGGACTCAAGCGCCAGTTTAAACGAGTCGTTGAACGAAAGCCAAAAGCGTCTCGAGATAAATCTTCAGAAACTTTTTTGGTTGCCAAGGGCCTTAAGTAATATGAAATCGTTTTTTGCTATGCCTATATGGTTCTTTCTTAATATCCGTTAAGTACCGATTGATATTGTCTTTTAGACTCGCTAAAGCAGGTAAACTTGTTAATCTGAATCAGGATCAGTCAATGGCTCTTTGTATGGTCAAAGTGTCAAGCATGTCCAGTGGGAGATAGGCCGTGAACAGTTCGTTCTCTAAAATTGCCGTGTGGATGGTTATCGCACTGGTCCTCTTTACTGTTTTTAAACAGTTTGATAGTCGCCCTGCCGCTAACGATGCAGTGACTTACACCGAGTTCATGAATGACGCAACAGCCGGCAAAATCCGCAAAGTCGACATTCAGGGCGATGTCTTGCATGTCACGCCTGATTCTGGCCGTCCTTACACCATCACTTCACCAAGCGATATCTGGATGGTTTCTGATTTGCTGAAAGCCGGTGTCCAAGTCTCAGGCAAAGCCCGCGAGGAGCCGTCGCTTCTCATGAGTATTTTTGTGTCTTGGTTCCCGATGTTGTTGTTAATCGGCTTGTACATCTTTTTTATGCGTCAAATGCAAGGTGGTGGCAAAGGCGGTGCGTTTAGTTTTGGTAAATCCAAAGCCCGCATGCTCGATGACACCACCAACAACACCACGTTCGCTGACGTGGCGGGTTGCGACGAAGCCAAAGAAGAAGTCCAAGAATTGGTTGATTTCTTACGTGATCCGACCAAGTTTCAAACCTTGGGTGGGCGCATTCCTCGCGGCGTATTGATGGTTGGTTCGCCTGGGACAGGTAAAACACTCCTGGCGCGTGCCATTGCAGGTGAGGCAAAAGTGCCTTTCTTTAGCATTGCAGGTTCCGATTTTGTCGAAATGTTCGTTGGTGTGGGTGCAGCGCGTGTGCGCGACATGTTTGAAAATGCGAAGAAGCATGCACCGTGCATTATTTTTATCGACGAGATTGATGCCGTCGGCCGTCAACGTGGCGCCGGTCTCGGCGGCGGTAACGACGAGCGCGAGCAGACGCTTAACCAAATGCTGGTTGAAATGGACGGTTTTGAAGCTGGCCAAGGCGTTATCGTGATCGCGGCAACCAACCGGCCTGACGTGCTCGACCCCGCTTTGTTGCGTCCCGGTCGTTTCGACCGTCAAGTGGTTGTGCCGTTGCCTGACGTTCGTGGTCGTGAGCAAATTCTTGCCGTACACATGCGTAAAGTGCCAATTGCGCAAAACGTTGAAGGTCGCATTTTGGCTCGTGGTACCCCTGGGTTTTCAGGCGCTGACTTGGCAAATTTGGTCAACGAGGCGGCGCTGTTTGCTGCCAGACGTAGCGCTCGTTTGGTCGACATGTCGGACTTCGAGAAGGCCAAAGATAAGATCATGATGGGCGCTGAGCGTCGGTCGATCGTGATGCCAGAAGAAGAGCGTCGCAACACGGCTTATCACGAGTCTGGTCACGCGGTGGTCGCACGCATGATGCCCAAGACCGATCCGGTTCACAAAGTCACGATTATTCCTCGTGGGCGTGCGTTGGGTGTGACGATGCAATTGCCTGAAGGTGACCGCTACAGTATGGACAAAGAGCGCTTGCTCTCCACTATCACGGTTTTGTTTGGTGGACGGATTGCTGAAGAGCTCTTCATGAACCAGATGACCACGGGCGCTTCGAATGACTTTGAGCGCGCCACAGCCATTGCTCGCGACATCGTGACGCGCTACGGCATGACGACCGAACTCGGTCCCATGGTTTACGCAGAAAACGAAGGCGAAGTGTTTTTGGGTCGAAGCGTCACCAAAACCACGCACATGTCTGAGGCGACGATGCAGAAAGTGGATAACGAAATCCGCAAGATCATCGACGAGCAATACAACGTGGCACGTGCGATTCTCGAGGGCAATCGCGACAAGGTCGAGGCGATGACCAAAGCATTACTTGAGTGGGAAACCATTGACGCGGATCAAATCAAGGACATCATGGAGGGTAAGCCCCCACGCCCACCAGCGACACCGTCACCGATCGTTGACACGCCTGCACCGCCATCAAACCCAACAGCCGATGCAAGCAATCCTGCTGAGGCTGTTTAAAAAGAACGACAAATGATGGTCAAAACTTGGCAATGCGGACGATTCGAGTTTCCCCTGGATCGTCCGGTTTTGATGGGGGTGATCAACGTCACCCCCGATTCTTTTTCTGACGGCGGCCAGCACGTGGCCGCTGAGGCTGCGATCAAACACGCCCGTCAACTCATCAAGCAGGGTGCTCGCATTATTGATATTGGCGGCGAGTCAAGTCGCCCAGGTGCCGAGCCTGTTTTGGCTAAACGAGAGCTTGACCGCATCATGCCAGTGCTTGAGTCCTTGCGCCATGCCGATGTGGCTTTGTCGGTCGATACCAGCAAGCCTGAAGTCATGAAGGTGACGTTAGACGCTGGTGCGGACATCATCAATGACATCACTGGGTTCAAAGACCCCAAGGCGCAGGCGCTGGTGGCTGAGCACGGACGTTGTGGTGTGTGTGTGATGCACATGCAAGGTGAGCCTCGATCCATGCAGCAAGCCCCCGTTTACGATGACGTAACGGCTCAAGTGTTTGGTTGGCTTGCGCAGCAGGCCCAGCATTTGGTCGAGCTGGGCGTGTCAGCGTCTCGATTATCGCTAGATCCCGGGTTTGGCTTTGGCAAAAACATCGATCACAATTACCAATTGTTACGTGATCTTGATCGGCTGGTGGCGCTTGGCTATCCCGTTTTAATCGGCGTGTCGCGCAAGTCAATGATTGGTGCGGTCACGGGACGCCCGGTTGATCAGCGATTGGCGGGTAGTTTGGCTGGTGTTATTTCAGGCGTCTATCGCGGCGCTCGGATTGTTAGGGTGCACGATGTGGGCGCAACCAAAGAAGCGCTTGATGTTTGGCAGGCTGTGGAATTCGGTCCCAAGGAACACACTTGAATCGCAAATATTTTGGTACCGATGGCGTGCGTGGTGAAGTGGGTGGGCCGGTCATGAACCCCCAGTTCGCGATGCGATTGGGGTACGCAGCGGGTAGAGTGTTGGTTAAAAACCACGAAGGTAAGGGGCGTCCTGCCGTTTTGATTGGTAAAGATACCCGTATCAGTGGCTACATGCTTGAGTCAGCAATGGAAGCTGGGTTCGCCTCGGCAGGTGTTGATGTGCTGCTGGCAGGGCCCATACCAACGCCTGCCGTGGCCTACCTGACCCGCGCTTGGCGCTTGGCGGCTGGGGTCGTGATCAGTGCCTCACACAACCCTTATTCTGACAATGGGATTAAGTTTTTTTCTGCCAAGGGCAACAAGCTTCCTGATGAGGTTGAGCTGATGATTGAGGCAGCCATGGATGAGCCTTTGGATTGTGTGTCCTCAGACAATCTGGGCCGAGCTCGCCGTATTGATGATGCGGCTGGTCGCTATATCGAGTTCTGTAAGGGCACATTCGGTTCTGACTTGGACCTCAGCGGCCTAACGTTGGTGGT
>CALBEY010000008.1 GCA_937888805.1 uncultured Burkholderiaceae bacterium | reverse complement strand
CCAGTGACTGCGCTGGCGAGTAAAGCCCAGCCCCAACCGGGTGCAAAGAGATAGGTGACGTAGCAAAGACAGACCAGAATGCCGCCCAAGCGCACCATGGGTATTTCACCGAGTCTGGCCACCAACCATTTGGCATTAAAAACGTAAACAAAGGCGCCCACGGCGAATAAGCCTGCCGTTGCACCAGCCGCTGAAGGGCTCATGCCATGACGCTCTTGCAAAAACGAGGGGATATAGGAAAGCACGCCAAACACCAGTGCGCCTTCCAACAAAACCGTTAACACCACCACCCGCGCCCAACGTACTCGCAAAACAGTGACGACTGGCAAGACGATGGCACGCCAACCCTTAGTGCCTGCTGTTGAGGGTACCTCTTGGGCCAAGTGACGTTGTGACCACAATATGCTACCAACTATCAGAAATAGCACCGCCAAAAAATAAAAGGCACCCTGCCAACCCACCGTGTCAGTGAAAATGCCGCCAATAAACTGACCTGACGTGATGCCCAAGATCGTACCGATGGTGAATTGCGCCAGGGTGGTTTGACGTTCTTCATAAGGGATGTGGTCGCCAATCCAGGCCATGGAGAGCGGCACGATCGCCGCCCCCGTAATGGCTGAAACCACTCGCGCGACCAGCAACCACTCAAAGCTAGGCGCCAAGGCCACCAGCAGGCTACTGACCGAACAGGCCAAGGTGGTGAGCGATAAGGTTTTGTATTTACCAAACCGATCACCGATGGGGCCAAAGACGAACAACATCAGGCCGTAAGCAATCGCAAAGACGGTTACCACTTTAGCGGCTTGACCAGTGGTGATGTCGAACGCCAAGGCCAGTTGCGGCAAGGCAGGGTCGAGCACCCGGATGGTGCTGGTACTGGCAAATGAGGCCAATGCCAAGAGCCACACCATTCGTCGATTGGGTGCGAGCGTTTTTGCAACTGTTGGTGGCGAATCGGGCATCAGTTAAATTTAAAGGAGATAATGTGTTTTACCCCAGCGGCGCGCTTGTACGGCGGGTATTTTTAGTTGCTGTGGTGCCCAATAGGTAATCACAGGCGCAGCGGGCGATTCGACACGCCCTTTGGCATGGTTGAACTGACGCATATAGATCGTCTCGGTGGCGAGCTCTATCGCCAGACCCAAAAATTCGGCGGACCGTTGCCATGGGCCAATGAAACTTTGGCATTACGAGATGCCAATCGAACGGGGCGTGCTAAGAACCTGATTTTGCGGTTACAAGCTTCTCCAATATGCATTTGGGTGAATTTTCTAATCGCCTGGACCAAGCTTTAAATCGTGCTTACGGACTTAAAGATTGAGTCAAAATTCCCGAATCAAACAATCGCTCATCGGCTAGACGTGTGTCGGTCAAAAGCTGGCAGATTGTTGTTGAAACGGCATTGAATCGAAGTAAACCGTCACAGCACATCAAAATCGACTTTGCTGAAATTCCCTCGTTTAGCCTTGAAATCTTGCCATTAATGGCACCCTGGGAGTCGTTTTCATCGGCCCCACGAGTGCTGGTGCCTGTTTAATCAATCGAAGAAATTGCTGCTGACAAGACGCTCGCGCTAGCGGTACAAGAGAAGTATCTGAGAGTCCGGGATATCTTTGACTTGGCATTTTGTCGTCAAAAAGGAGCCAAACCAAGAAAAGACTGGGTTCACGCAAAGGCAAGCCAGTATGGTGAAACGGTTAATCAAGACCTTTGGAACCAAACCACGCAACGGGTAACGCAGCATATCAACAGCGGCCAATTCGCCAAGGAAATGGCCCGTTTTTTAGTGCCTAACTTATACGATGATTTGATAACCAGCGACGCGTTCCTGGCATACTGCGCGGATTCGGTCGCGTACTTCATGAAAGCCATGCAATACGACGATCAAACGTCGCCTCGCATGGATTTTTTCTCATCTTCTTTGAGAAATAGGCCTACGGACGAATATAAGCCCAACCGTCTTGCTGACGACGCATCAGTTGCACCACACCCGCAGGGACGTAACTGATGGACTCATTCATGTCGTCTTTGACGAGCTTCTGTGCGGTCATGGTGTTTTCGCAAGCGACAATCGAGATGCCTGATTTGATCGCCTCTTCGACGCGACCTGCGGTGACCGCATCCATCTTAAGCATACCAATGCCGGGGCCGTAAGCAACGATTTCAATCTGAACGTTGTCTTTGCCCAAGTCTTTGAATGCATTACGAGCGTTGTTTAAAGCAAGGTTCCATTTTTTGGGATCGCCATCGCTGACTTGAATCACCATACGATCTTGAGCACCCGCTGCCCAAGCACTAGAGGCTGCCATGGTGGTCGCTAATACGAACCCATCAGATTTTTTTTCATCGCCATGTCTATTTCCTTAGTTATTATATGAGCAGTCATTATAATTAATTGTAGATCGATATTGTGCAAACGCGTAATTTTGACACTAACGTGGCGATGCGAATTCAGCTCTTACAATACTAAGGTGTCAAAAATCAATTTTTTAAAGATAGAAACAATCGAGCTGATATTGAAACCGTTTGGCCTACGACTGCTGGTTCTCTTAAGCGCCGTCACTTTGGCTGCCTGTCAAACGGGCGAGCCCACTGATGCACCGATTGCCAAGCAATCAAACGAAGCGAGCTGGCAATTGCCCACAGCCCCACAAACATGGCGCGCAGTGAGTCGCACAGCGACAGGTGTGACGGGTGACATCACCGTGACTCGAAACCAAATCGTTTTTCAAAATGGTGCGTCCATCCAGATCAAAGCCGTTGACCAAGACCTCGAGACCGGCACAACACTCTACCAAGTGACGTCTAAAACCAATCCCGAGTTGTTAAACGGCAATCTCTTGTGTGGCCAAGACCCCGTTAACTACGTGACCTTTACGCAACTTGGGCCGAAGCGCGCTTTTGACTTATCCATGACGGTTTACTACTACCCTGAAGCATTGCGTTTGAAGGATTTGCCCTTGCGCGACAAAAACGATCTCACTCGCACTTTGTGTGCCATCTACAACTACATCAGCTAGCTTGACGGCTTGCCTTTTGCATCTCGCTAGACGACGCCTTCCTCTTGCCAAGATTTGATTTGCGTATCGCTGTAGCCCAGCTCAGTGAGTACTTCAACAGTATGCTCACCCCAGCCTGGGGCCGCCGTCTTAATTGCTGAAGGGGTTCGCGACAAACTCATGGGTTGCGTAATGAAATGCAGGTCGCGACCATCGAGTGCCTTAGAGAGCGTCGCCACCACACCAAGGTGTTTGACTTGCTCATCTTCGACGACCTCTGGCACAGAGTAGACGGGTCCTGCTGGCACTCCCGCATCATTTAATCGCTGCACCCAGTAATGAACCGTGTTCTTACTGAACTCAGTCTCAAGCATTTCAGTCAGTTGTTTGCGATTATCGCGGCGTGGCACTTCGCTCTTAAAGTCAGGGTGGTCGATCCACTCTGGGCGACCGAGTACTTCACACAGTCGGCGCCAATTGCCTTGTCCCGAGGCACCAATGTTAAAGACGCCATCACTTGCCGTGAACAAACCCATGGGGCTACTGGTTGGATGGTCATTACCCACTTGTGTCGGTATGTCCCCGTCATTCAAATAGCGTGACACCTGAAAATCCATCATGGCAATCTGTGCATGCAGTAGCGAAGACTGCACCCACTGTCCTTTGCCCGAACGCTCGCGCTCGATGATGGCCATCAAGATGCCCAAAGCGGCATATAAGCCAGCACTCATGTCTGCCACGGCCAACCCTGCCCTAACTGGCCCACCGCCGGGATGGCCTGTCACCGACATCAAGCCACCCATGCCTTGCATGATTTGGTCAAACCCGGGCCGCTTGGCGTAAGGACCCGTTTGACCATAGCCCGAGATGCTGGCCAAGATGATGCGTGGGTTGACCTGAGCCAATGACTCATAGTCAATCCCAAGCTTATTTTTGACATCAGGACGCCAGTTCTCGACGACAACATCGGCCGTTTTAACCAAGTCCATAAAAATGGCCAATGCACCTGGTTTTTTGAGGTTCAACGTTAACGACCGTTTGTTACGATTCAGATTCTGAAAATCGCCCCCAGCACGATTGTTGGCAAACATCCCCTCGTTGGGGTCGATCCCGCGTGGCGGTTCGACCCGGATCACATCCGCCCCAAAGTCTGTCAGTACCCGAACGCAATTAGGACCTGCCCTGACTCTTGACATGTCAATCACACGAAACGGCTTCAGTGTTTCAGATGTATTTATTTTCCCCATGATGCGCGCTCCTTTTGACTGATAAGAACAACCAGCCCTTATTGGTTGCTATTAAGGTTTCATTAGATCGTCGGGCACCAACACAATGGCACCCTTGGTCAGACGACTCTCTAGCATTTCATGTGATTTGGCGGCTTGACTCAAAGGCAAGACCGCTTCGATATCCAAACGAATGCTGGGATCTTGCAGTATTTCAAAGGCGTCTTTGGCCATGATCAACATGTTGGCGCGTTCACCAGTATAGGTTTTGAGTGTTGGGCGGCAGACCCACAGCGATTTGGCATGCAATCGTTGTAAGGCAAAGTTTTCAACTTGACCTGATGCCGTGCCATAGTTGACCACCAGGCCACGGGGCTCCAAACAATCAACCGAACCTTCAAAAGTATCTTTACCCACCGAATCAAACACCACGCTCACGCCTTTGCCTTCGGTAAAGGCGTGAACTTCTTTAACAAAATCTTCAGTGCGGTAATTGATCACGTGATCAGCCCCCAAAGACTTAGCAAGCGCGGTTTTTTCATCCGAACCGACCGTACCGATGACGCACAATCCCATGCGCTTGGCCCACTGCACCAAAACCTGTCCAACACCACCGGCTGCAGCGTGCACCAATACCCGAGTACCTGATGGTAATGGGCGCATTTGTTTAAGCAAATACTGCGCAGTCAGCGTGCGAACCAGGCCAGCAGCCACGCGAATGTCGTCTAAACCATCAGGCACCACCATGATGCGAATCGCACGCACGGCCACATGTGTGCTGTAAGTACCCACACCCGCATTGGTGTAAGTCACCTTTTGCCCGATTGCCAAATCTTTGACATCGGGTCCCATCGCCACAATGTGCCCAACACCACTCACACCAGGGATAAACGGCGGATCCGGGTTGTGTGAATGGGGCTGACCTGCTCGCAAATAAATATCGACATAATTGACAGCCACAGCGGTTTGTTCAATCACAACCTCGTCGGCGGCTGGCGTGGGTACTGTAATGGCCCGTGGTTCGAGCACGTCTGGTGGACCAATACGACTGACAAAAACTGCAAAAGGTGAATGCATAAGATCAATCCAACCTATGAAAAGTTAAGAACTGTTTTAACCGCACGACAAACATAAAAGCAGTGGACTCAGCCGTTTGTCTCTAACGACCTTTGAAAACAGGTTTACGCTTTTCAGCCCAAGCCGCGCGACCTTCTTGTAAATCTTCAGATGCCATCACTGTCTTCATGTCATGGTCTAGCTCAGCTCGGTCTAATTTGCCTTGGGCAATCCGTGTGAGGTGTTTTTTCATACCAAGAATGGCCAATGGCGCCATCGAAACCAAGGTATCAGTCAATTCGTGCGCGGCATCGTTAATGGACTTTGTACGGGCCAGATGAGTCAAGTACCCGACGCGCATCATTTCTTCGGCTTCGATTTTCTCTGCAGTCAGAAATAGTCGCTTGGCTGTGTTAATGCCCATACGCTGGACGTAACGCTCAAGACCTGACGGGTAGTAGTGCAAACCCAGACGGGCAGCAGGCATGAACATGTTGGTGGCTGCGTCGCCAATCCGAAAATCGCAAGCGAGTGCCAAGTCGGTAGCACCACCGTAAACGCCACCGTGGATAACGGCAATGGTCACTGGCCGGGCATTCTCAACCAAGTCAACGACCGTGTCAAAGTCGACCAGTCGATCGCCACCAAGCTTTTTGATATCAAAACCACTGCAAAAGTATTGACCTGTCGCCTCAAAACGTAACACGCGTATTTCTGGATTATTGTTGACCGTTTGCAAGTACTCATGAATGCATTGCAAGTCGTCTGGACCGAGGCGATTGGCCTGATCGGGACGCTGCAGCGTAATCACAGCGACGTGATCGTCAATTTTCAGTTCAGGAGTACCCATTTATTATTTTCCTAAAAAAAAGGGTGATACAAGACGGATAGGCACAAGCCTATCCGTCACAATTTGAGATCCCCTCGTATTACTTGACAGCTTGTGCTTTCTTCACACCCTCAAGTACTTGAGCGCCATTTTTACGGGCGAAGGCTTCAAATTGAGCTGGCGAAGCAAATGGGCCCGCTTCGCTACCAGCAACAATCAGCCTTTTTTGTACTTCAGGGTCATTGAGTACAACAGCAACTGCATCAGCCAGTTTTTGGGTTACATCTGGGGCTAGCCCAGCTGGACCAAACAAACCAAACCAAAAACTAAATTCAAACCCAGGCAAACCTGACTCTGAAATGGTTGGCAGGTCTGGCGCTAATTTAGATCGCTGCGCAGTGGAAACGGCCAACATCCGAACCTTATCACCACGACCGAGCGGTAACACGGAAGGAGCAGTGCCCATTGAGAAGTCAACATCACCGGCAGCCACTGCCAGCAGAGCCCCTTTGCCGCCTTTGAATGGTACGTGGGTAAATTCAGTACCCATTAGATCTTGCAACATCACCGATGAGGTATGCGGCGAACCTGCGATACCCGAGGTTGAATAAAACATGGTGCCGGGGTTAGCTTTGGCTTTGGCCATGAACTCTTGGAAAGTCTTTGGCCCCTTTTCTGGGTTGACCGCCAGTATTAAGGGGTAGCTTGCCAATCGATTGATGGGTGTGAAATCCTCGGGCTTATAAGATACTTTGTATACGAGCTGGTCGACACCATAGATATTACCGGTCGCCAGACCAAGGGTGTAACCATCTTTGGGTGCGGTGGCGATAGCGTTAGAGGCAATACTACTGCCAGCGCCAGCTTTGTTCTCGACCACAATCGGTTGGCCTAAGACCTGCGACATGGCGCCTGTGACAATACGGGCAATGGTATCCCCTGCGCCCCCAGCGCTGTAACCGACCAATACTTTAATGGTCCGGTCAGGATAGCCTGATGCTTGAGCCGAACCCATCGCAAATACCGCACCCAACGCACCTATCAATAAACGTGTCTTCATGTCTATCTCCTTTGGTTTGACACCCCCATGGAGACGGGCTAATGCATTTACAACCGCTCGCTCGCGCTTAGGGTGTTAATTAAGGTGTAAACAAATTCACACCTAGCGTCTACACATTTAGGGAGATTCATGCGCATTAAGGGTAATTACTCGGAAACCAGAAACACATCTAGCGAACAGATCGATAAAAAGAGATAGGCGTGTGAAAGTGCAACACAGGGCCATCACTAGGCCATGTATTACACTTTTTTCAAATTACTGGTTTCAGGAGGGCTACAAGTCAACGCTTGGGCATTAACGCTGAAAAATATAACCCTGCGGGTCACCCACACACGGCGCAAAACCGCAGGTGAGCACGTCTGAGGCCACATTGCCTAAGGCAAGAATCAAAAGAAGGCCAATTAATACAGAGCCAAGTGCGGTGCGCACCGGATAAGCACTGCCGCCCAAGTGGTTGCGATCAATCATCAGCATCACGGCACTGAATACGATGCTGCCCATGAAGGCGATGAAGCCCCATGTGTACATGTGGTAACCAAACACGGCAGAACCAAATCCTGCGTCACCAGGCGCGATATGCAGCAACACTTGGCGCAACGACACGCCTGCACCGGTCATGGCAGAAAGGATGACCACGGCGTAATGAACAGCTGAAGGTCCAAACCGAACATTCATTGCAAAGCCTAGTCCCACCAATATCAAACCGATGCGTTGCAACATGCAAAGAGGGCACGGGATTTCACCCAAGACCAGTTGAAAGAAAAAAGCAGCCAACAAAGCGACACAAATGCCAGCCAGCGCCAACACATTTAAAAAGATAGGATGAAAACGAGCTACGTTGATTGAACCTGAGCTGTTTGACATTATCAGGTCCTTTTAGAGGCTAATCGCCAATACGTCATCCATGTGGTACTGCATCGCACCAAGCATGAAAACGACGGCAATGACCCAACTCTTCAGCGCCAATTTACGATTGCCACGTAAAGTCATGAACACGGCAAAGGTCGCAAAAACGACCGAAGGCAAAATAATCATTGGACTGAACTTCCTGATTGATGAATTGACAGTCTATGCTGACATTTTAACATCCTAGTGACGTTTAGTGCAAGCTGAGGTTGACAGCACTCAATCCAGTGGGTTGATCATTGACTGACTGTGTCGCACTCGGTGGCCAGCCGATGACTTTAAACCAGCTATCTTCTGCATCCCCAGCCTCGCCCATGACTGGTAACCTGTTGCACGCTTTTCGAGAAAACCCAGAAATTGCCATCTTCTTATCGATTGCCGTTGGTACGGTGATCGGGCGAATCAAATTGGTAAGTTTCTTTTGGGTACAGTCGCTGGTTCGCTGCTAATGGGGCTGATCATTGGCCAAATTGACATCGAAATCCCAAGCGTATTGAAAGCGGTGTTCTTTGCATTGCTCATCTACTCGGTGGGTTTCAAAAGCGGCCCCGAATTTTTTGGTAGTTTGAACCGAGGCACCATCAAGCTTGTGTTGCTGTCGGTGATTTTGTGTGTCACTGGCTTGGCATCGATTTTGTTGATGAATGCCATTTTTGGATTGTATGCCGGCTTTGCGGCCGAACTCAGCGCGGGCGCCCTCACAGACACCGCGATGATGGGAACGGCTTCAAGCGCCATGCATGCGCTTGACATCAGTGCGGCTAAACTTGATCGGCTGAATAGTCACATGGCGATTGTTTATGCGATCACTTACTTGTTTGGCACGATCGGACTGATCATTTTTGTCAGTTCAATTGCCCCGATGCTGCTTAAGGTTGATCTGAAGACCTCAGCTCGAGAATTAGAGGCTGAGTTAGCGGGCACTGGCAAAGCAAAGCCTGACGAGGAAATCCACACTTACCGAACCATGGTTTCGCGGACACATGTGATTTTGCCGGGCATGACCGCTGACGGCAAGACCATTGCTGATATTGAAATCCAATTTGCACATTTAAGCATCGAACGGGTGGTACGCGGCGAACAGATCATTGAACGTGATGTTAATTGCCGCCTGCAAGCCGACGATGTGGTGGGAATAGTCGCATGTCGTAAATTTGTGAGCGATATGGACTATCACTTTGGTCCAGAGGTTGACAATTCAGCTGCGCTCTCATACCCGCAAAAGACCTTAACAGTGGTGCCAAACAAAAAGAAATACATTGGCAAATCGTTAGTCGAATTACGTCGTGAGGTAGGTCCTTTGAGCCGCCACGGTGTGTTTCTAAACAAGATGACGCGCGCCGGCTATGAACTACCCTTAATGGAGTACACGGTTTATCGAATTGGCGATGTGATTGAACTCTCGGGGCTTCCTTCTCAGGTCGAGCTCATAGCCAAGCGTTTCGGTCGCGCCAAGATAGGTCAACACAAAAGCGATATTGCACTGCACACTGCAGCGATTGTGTTTGGAACGCTGGTGGGCCTATTGACGGCGCATATTGGTATCGTACCGATTGAACTCGGTGTCGATGGTGGTGTCTTGGTGGTGGGGCTTATCGTTGGTTGGGCGCACTCGCGCTATCCCGGGTTTGGTGATTTGCCACCCGCTGCACAATGGGTGTTTTCTGAGTTGGGATTAACCGCATTTGCTGCCGTGGTCGGCTTGATGGCCGGTCCACGTGCCATCGCGGCCATGCAAGAGCATGGCCTGTCTTTGGTGGCCGCTGGCATCTTTGTGACGCTAGTGCCACCACTGGTGGCGCTCTACGCAGGTCGCTACCTGCTCAAACGACACCCGATGATTTTATTGGGAAGCATCGCAGGTGCACAGACCGAGGCCGCATCCATGAACACCATCATTGAAGAATCGGGCAGCCAGACACCAGTCATTGGCTTCACGGTCTGCTATGCCGTCTCGAATGTGCTTTTTGCCGTATGGGGACCGATTATTGTGGCTTTGTCTTAG
>CALBEY010000007.1 GCA_937888805.1 uncultured Burkholderiaceae bacterium | reverse complement strand
TATGACGCCATTCAGTGATCGAATTATTGGCGCCAGTTCACTTAAGGTGATTTAACTCTCTCCGGTTTTTTTAACGCCATACTTTTCCCACCTAAACACGTTACAGGGGCAAGGAGATGGCAAACCGGAGGATCGAAGTGCACCAATATCGAGAAGTACTTTATCGAATTCGTCAAGGCCAAAGCACACGTGCCATTGAGCGAGCCAAGCTCATGGGGCGCTCTAAAGCACAAAGGTTGATCAACATTGTGCAGCCCTTAGGCTGGCTAGACCCAGCAGTGGAGTTGCCAGACAACGCCACGATTGCTCAAGCACTACACGACCATCGTCAGCAAGCCAAGACCGCCCCAGTTGGGCGCAAGACAGTTTTTACTCAAGAGCATCTGGACTTAGTTAAGCAATGGGTGGTCAATGATGTCAGTGCGGTGGCTATTCATGGTGCATTGCAGCGCAGCTACGGCCTGAATTGCCACTATTCGGCCGTTAGACGTATGGCCCAGAAGATCAAACGCAGCGAGCCGCAACTCAAGCCTACCGTGAAGTTGGACTTTGAGTATGGCGATGCCGCGCAGGTTGACTTCGGGGCGGGCCCCTTTATGCCTGACCCCGTTACCCGAGAGCCTAAACGGATTTGGTTCTTTGTCATGACGCTTTGCGCCTGTCGTCATCAGTATCTAGAGTTTGTCTGGGATCAGACGGTGGCCACATGGCTGCGTTGCCACCAACGTGCGTTTGAGTTTTTTAGCGCTTTACCCAAACGCCTCATTATCGACAACGCCAAGTGTGCCATTGTGAGGGCTGTCAGAGATGACACTGAGGTGCAACGCGCCTATGGAGAATTGGCTCAGGGGTATGGGTTTCTCATTGACCCCTGTGCACCCGCCGATCCACAGAAGAAGGGGCGCGTTGAGTCGGGCGTTAAGTATGTGAAGTCTAACTTTCTACCAACACGCCAGTTTCGAGACATGGCAGATTTGAACGCACAGGCCCTAGACTGGGTCATTAAGATAGCTGGGCAACGTACGCACGGCAGCACTTACGCCAAACCGCTTGAGCTGTTCGAACTTGAGCGCGCTCACTTGCAACCCCTACCAGCACGTCGCCCAGATGTCTTCTGGTATGCCAAAGCCAAGGTGCATCAAGATTGCCATGTGCAGTATCAGCGTTGTTATTACTCGGTGCCCTTTCGGTTGATTACCCAGCCAGTGCTGCTACGCGTCAGTGCAGCCACTGTGGATATCTTGCATAACGAGCAAATTGTGGCGAGTCACTTGCTTGGTATTAAACCAGGCACCAAGCGTACCGTGGATGACCATTTACCCGAAGCCTACTTAGCGTGGAAGATGCGCTCACCCCAGTGGTGCATCACCCAAGCCCAAGAAGTCGGTCCGCACTGCCACGCATTGGTGCGCAACATGATGGGCGACAAAGTGCTTAATCGCTTGCGCAGCGTCCAAGGGCTGTTGGGGCTACGCAAACGCTATAGCGCCGAGCAAATAGAGCTCGCCTGCGAGCGCTGCGGCATTATCGACATCATCAGCTCAAAGGCACTGGCCCAGGTGATTGAACAGATGCAGCGCGAGGCTCAAGCCGGACTACTACCTGATTCCGATGCCGACGACACGTCGACACCGGCCTATAAGGGCCAGGGCCGCTTTGCACGAGACACCCGTGAACTGATGGCACAATAAAAGAGACGAACATGACCCAAACCACACACCACCCTGAGATCGCCCTGCAACTGCGTCAGTTACGCCTTTCAGGCGTGGTCGACACCTTAGACGTTCGGATTCGCCAAGGCATTGAAGACAAGCTCAGCCACATCGAGTTTCTGCAACTGCTGCTCAGTGATGAGTTGGCCCGGCGAGACCAAAGCCGCATGGCGTTGATGCTCAAGAAAGCCCTACTGATGTCAAACAAGACCATCGAACAGTTTGACTATAAGGCCTTGCCTACCTTAAACCGCAGCATGGTCAGCGATCTGCTGACCTGTCGCTTCCTGCATGATGCGAGCCCCGTGCTCATTTGTGGCCCCACTGGAACGGGTAAAAGTCATTTGGCCCAAGCCATTGGCCATCAGGCGATTCGTCAAGGAAAAGAGGTCCTGTTTCTCACTCAGAAATCGCTCCTTTCGCGCTTACACAAGGCGCGCATTATGGGCAAATACGACAGCCAACTGAACAAACTCGCCAAGACGAGCCTGCTCATCATCGATGACTACGGCTTATTCCCCATGAGTTCGCCTCAGGACGAGGACTTCCATGAGCTGATCGCTGCACGCTATGAGCAACGCTCAACGATCATGACCAGCAACTTGGATTACAGTGAATGGGATCAGGCGTTTGTTAAAAATAAACTACTGGCAACAGCCACACTTGACCGCTTGTTGCACAACGC
>CALBEY010000006.1 GCA_937888805.1 uncultured Burkholderiaceae bacterium | reverse complement strand
AAACCGCCTTGGTCAGCTGACTCAAAATCGCCGGGTTCTCAAGGGTTGAAACGTCTTGGGTCACTTCTTCGCCTTTGGCCACAACCCGCAACAATCGACGCATGATTTTGCCGGAACGGGTTTTGGGTAAGTTATCCCCAAAACGGATTTCTTTGGGTTTGGCAATCGGCCCAATTTCTTTGGCCACCCAGTCGCGCAATTGCTTGGCAATCAAAGTCGCTTGCTCACCTTCCGGTGTGGCGCCTTTGAGTACCACAAATGCCACCACGGCTTCACCCGTTGTGGCGTCTGGTCGGCCCACCACGGCGGCTTCGGCCACCAACTCATGGGCCACCAAGGCAGACTCGACTTCCATGGTTCCCAAGCGATGCCCTGACACATTGAGCACATCGTCAATACGACCCATGATCCAGAAACAATCGTCGGCGTCGCACTGAGCGCCATCGCCCGCAAGGTAATAACCTTTTAGCTCTTCAGGAAAGTAGCTCTTTTTAAAACGCTCCGGATCACCCCAAATATTGCGAATCATCGATGGCCATGGTCGCTTAATCACCAAGAAACCACCATTGCCAGCAGCGACATCAGCACCTGTCTCATCGACGATAGCCGCGGCAATGCCAGGCAAGCGAGTGGTACACGACCCTGGCTTCAGTGGCGTAACACCGGGCAAAGGCGTGATCATGTGGCCACCCGTTTCCGTTTGCCACCACGTGTCAACAACGGGACAGCGTTCGCCACCGACATTAATGTGATACCACATCCAAGCTTCAGGGTTGATGGGCTCACCCACCGAACCCAGCAACCGCAAAGACGTCAAATCAAACGACTTTGGATGAAACTGCTCGTTGGTTTCAGCGGCCTTAATCAAAGAGCGAATGGCGGTCGGCGCCGTGTAAAAAACAGTCGCTTTATGGCGCTCTATCATCTGCCAAAAGCGTCCCGCATTGGGATAGGTTGGCACACCCTCAAAGACAATTTGGGTCATACCCGCGGCGAGAGGTCCATAAGTGATGTAAGTGTGACCGGTGACCCAACCCACATCGGCCGTACACCAAAACACATCGTCAGGCTTGGCATCAAATGTCCACTGCATGGTGAGCTTGGCCCACAACAAATAACCGCCTGAGGCGTGCTGCACGCCTTTGGGCTTGCCCGTGGATCCCGAGGTGTAAAGGATAAAAAGCGGGTGTTCGGCGTTAACCGCCACTGGCGCGCAGCTTGTGGCTTGGTCTTGCATCAAGTCCTGCAACCAAATGTCACGCTTCTCATGCCAGGCGACATTGCCGCCCGTGCGTTTGTAAACCACCACGTGCTTGACCGCCTCACACCCCCCCATGGCAATGGCCTCGTCGACCGCTGTCTTTAAGGGCAGGTTTTTTCCGCCCCTAACCTGCTCATCGGCCGTGACGACCAATGTCGCACCGACATCGATGATTCGTTCTTGTAGGGCTTTGGAAGAAAACCCGCCAAACACCACAGAATGGATGAGCCCGAGCCGTGCGCAAGCCTGCATCACGGCCACAGCCTCAACCGACATCGGCAGGTAAATGATGACTCGATCGCCCGCCTGATAACCCATTTGCTTAAAGCCGTTGGCAATTTGGCAGACTTTCTCATACAGCGCTTGGTAGGTCACACGCGTGACGTCCCCGTTATCCGCCTCAAATATCAAGGCCTCTTTACCGCCCAAGCCACGTTCAATATTGGCCTCTAGACAGTTGGCCGATACGTTCAGTTCACCATCACCAAACCAACGGTAAAACGGCGCATTCGATTCATCGAGCACCTGCGTAAATGGACGGGTCCAATGCAAATGTTCACGTGCCATCTGACCCCAAAATGCATCTGGATCGTCATCAGCTTGTGTCAAAAGCGCCTGATAAGCCGCACGCCCACTGACATTGGCTTGTTTGACAAAGCTCTCGGGCGGCGGAAATACCCTGGTTTCTACCAGCGTTGACTCTATAGAATTGGACATGATCTGAGGCCTCCTCTGACCGAAAAATGATTTCCCGATGGTTTAACGAATCAGGTTTTTGAATTAGTTGGGTAAATTTAATGCTGCGATGCCGGCCTGGGCAATTTGCGCATCTTCAGGTGATTGAACACCCGAGACGCCAACCGCCCCAATCACCTGCCCATCAACAGTAATCGGCAAGCCACCTTCAAGCATGCCCTCAAACAGTGGTGCGCTCAAAAATGCAATCCGACCATTATTAATAATGTCTTCATAAATTTTGGAGGCCCGGCAACCCAAAGCAGCGGTTTGGGCCTTGGCTGGGGCAATATGAGCCGAGATCGGTGCCACACCATCAAGACGCGAAAGGCCCAACAAATGGCCACCATCGTCAACCACGGCGATAGTGACTGCCCATTTTTTTTCAATGGCAAAGGCTTTGGCTGCCGTCAAAATGGCGTGCACGTCAGTTTCTTGTAAAACAGCTTTTGATTTCATATTGATTCTCTAATTTGTTCCAAAGTGGAGGGATCTTCAATCGTCGTCAAGTCACCGGGGTCACGTCCTTCACAGACAGCCACAATGGCACGACGCAATACTTTACCCGAGCGGGTCTTGGGCAGCGCATTAACGAAGCGAATCCGAGCGGGTCGTGCCACCGCACCGAGTTGCTGATCAACCAGGGACATGATTTCCACTTCAAGCGCGCGTTGCTGCTCGATGGTGGTGTAGCGTTCAGGCTGTTTGAGAACAGCAAAGGCCGCGGCGACCTGCCCTTTTAGCGCATCAGCCACCCCAACCACGGCCGACTCTGCCACGCTCGCGTGCGCATTGACTGATTCTTCGATTTCGCGTGTGCCCAAGCGATGACCCGCGACGTTGATCACATCGTCGGTGCGCCCAAGAATGAACCAGTAACCGTCCTCGTCAAACAAGCCCCAGTCAAAGGTGGAATAGACCTGTCGATTCGGCACTGCTGAGAAATAGGTGCTGACAAATCGTTCGTCATCCCCCCAAATCGTGCTCATGGCCCCTGGCGGCAAGGGTGGCACAATCGCCAAGACACCCTTTTGACCGGCTCCCAAATCCTCGCCAGTTTGCTCATCAACCACGCGCACATCAAATCCGTAGACGGGAAACGAGGGGCTTCCGAATTTGGTTGGCAACGCTTCAATGCCAGGCTGTGCCGCCAAAATCGGCCAACCCGTTTCTGTCTGCCAATAGTTATCGATAATTGGTTTGCCGAGCCCTTGCGAAATCCAGGTGGCTGTTGGTTCATCCAAAGGCTCGCCAGCCATGTAAAGCGCCCGCAAAGTCGATAGGTCATATTTTTTGAGCAACGCCGGGTCTTGTTTCTTCAGGACTCGAATGGCCGTCGGCGCGGAAAACATCACGCTTACTTTGTATTGCTCAACGAGTTTCCACAAAATGCCACCATCGGGGCGAACCGGTGTGCCCTCGTACAGAATGGTTGTCATCCCGGCAATCAGTGGGCCGTAGACAATGTAAGAGTGACCGACGACCCAACCAATATCACTGGTGCACAGAAACGTCTCTCCAGCTTTACCTTGAAAAACGTAGTCCATCGACGTCGCCAACGCCACCGCGTAACCACCCGTATCGCGTTGTACGCCTTTGGGCTTGCCCGTGGTGCCCGATGTGTAAAGGATGTAGCTCGGTGCTGAAGATTCAACCCACTGCACGGCAACCTCTTGACCCCAATGTTGCTCGCGTAAAGCAGCGTAGTCGAGATCGCGACCACTCACAGGCTCAAAAGCATACAGGCCGCGATTCTCAACAATAACCGCTTGAACCGACGATGCGCACAGTTCGAGTGCCCGATCCAAGAGCGGTTTGTAGGGTGTGACTTTGCCAGCGCGAGACCCCGCATCTGCCGTGACAATGACCTTGGGTTGGGCATCATCGATGCGCTGAGCCAAATTAACCGAGGCAAATCCGCCAAACACCACGGAATGAATAGCGCCTAGCCGGGCACAAGCCAACATCGCAAAAACAGCCGACGGGATCATGGGCATGTAAATCAGCACCCGATCGCCCATGCCAACGCCCTGAGCCTGCAGCATGGCCGCCACGGCACTGACTTCTTGCCAGAGCATTTTTCGAGTGTAAGTGAGTTCTTGATTGACCTCAGTGGACACCCAAACCAAGGCCGCTTGGTCTGGGTCGCTTTCTAGCCAACGGTCAACGGCATTGAAACAAAGGTTGGTTTTACCGCCGACAAACCATTTGGCAAACGGCAAACGCGAAACATCAACCACTTGGTTAAAGGGGGTCTGCCAATGCACTCGCTTGGCCTCTTGCTTCCAAAAGGCCTCTCGATTCTCAATCGACTGGGCGTGTGCCGCCTTGACTCCAAGCATAGAATTGTCTCCAAACTGTCTTTTTTTATACTGCCATTTTTACGCATCAAGCTTTCGTGAGCCTTTCGTGAGCGAATTTATCTGATTTGTGATTAAAATCAGCTAAATTTGGAAGTTAGCTGCGAAAGCACTTGAAGAAAGCACTGAAAGAAAGCACTGAAATTAATTTACCGAAAAGATTGCTTATGCGCCATTGGCAAATACCTGTAGCAAGTGGTCTATTTTTAAGAGCCCATGCATTGCTATCGCACAGGGCCAGATTGCCTCGAAGTTTGATGGGTTTGCGCGGTTTACTCGTGCTGATGACGGTGTTCGCACTTGCCGGTTGCGCCTCAACAGTGTCTGACGACAAGTCAGCTTGGCTTGACCCCCAAGGTCGCCGCACGACAGACCTGTCTGACATTCCAGGTATCGATCCGATGACTGCCATCGCGGCTTCTCAACATCCCCTGACTCGCCAAGCCTTGCAACAACTTGGTATCAAGTATCGGTATGGCGGCACATCACCGGATCGCGGGTTTGATTGCAGCGGACTGATTCATTACTCAGCCCAAAAGTCATGGGGTCTGAATCTACCGCGTCGTGCCCGCGATATGGCTCAAGTCGGTCAAAAACTCGAGATTTCAGAGCTGGTTGTCGGTGATTTGGTGTTCTTCAATACCCTGGGCCACCGTTACTCACACGTGGGCATTTACCTCGGCGATGGTTATTTTGTTCACGCCCCATCCTCCAGAGGGTATGTCCGTGTTGAGAATATGTCGGTTCGCTACTGGCAGAAACGCTACACCGGCGCACGGCGCATAGAGCCCGTGCGGTTGGCCAACACTAACTGACCGAAACCGAAGCGACGGCGATCCCACTTTGCATAAGCGCCTGTTGTAAAGCACCCACCGAACGGCGACACGCCAAGACCCTGGCGCCTGACTTTTGGGCGGCCTGACGGAAAGCCTTCATCACGTTATGCCCCAAAAAATCGGTCAACAAAATGACGACTGCCGTGTCGCTGGGCAGTTGCAGGCCTCGTCTTTGGTGTGAAGGATCGCGACCACTAACGTGATGCGTGATGCGGATGTTGTGCCCGTTGAGGACATCAGGAATATTGCCAAGCCGGTCGGCGCCGACGACAACGGCATTGATTGGATCTGTGAGCAAAGCTTGAGGCAATTCGAAGGTAGGCATTTGAGGCTCCGTTAAAAACTCCCCAAATGATAATGATTTCTATTTAGATTTGGTAGCTGTTTTTATGTATTCACCCTTTTCAGAACACATTTTTTTCTACCAGAAAATCCATACCTATATATTTGGCCTAATGAGCGCACGGATTTCGGCAGGCTTTAAATCGGGTGCGAGCATCGAAATGAACGTATAAACGTAATCACGCAAGAACTCGCCTTGTCTGACGGCTACCCTAGCGGTTTGCTGCCCAAAAAGATGACCTGCCGGCGCACACTGCAACCCCTGATCTTGTTTGGGATCGTGTGCCATGGCAGCAATGATCCCGATACCCAAACCCAAAGAAACGTAGGTCTTAATCACATCGGCGTCAATCGCCGCCAATGCAATTTCGGGCTGTAGGCCAGCCGACGCAAACGATTCGTCGATATGCCGTCGCCCAGAAAAGGCCAAATCATAGGTCACGATCGGAAACTCAGCCAAATCGGCCAAAGTCAACGTGCCGTTGGCGTCATAGCGCTTGGCCAAGGGGTGATCGGGTGTGAAAACCACCGCATGCTGCCAACGGTAGCATGGCACGCTTGCCAACCCTGGTGTTTGCGCCAGTGATTCGGTCGCGATCGCCAAGTCGGCCTGGCCATTGAGCAACATGTCTGCCAACTGCGTGGGGCTACCCTCAGCCAAGGCCAGTTTGACCTTGGGAAACTGTTCGCGAAACGCGGGAATAACGGCAGGCAAGGCGTAGCGTGCTTGAGTATGTGTGCATGCAATCACCAAGCGGCCCTGATCGCGCCTGGCATATTCGTCACTGACTCTTTTTAAATTGTCGATCTCATGGTTAATTCGCTCAACCACCTCAGCCACCGCATGGCCCGGTTTTGTCAGGCCTTTGATGCGCTTGCCATGACGCTCAAAAATCTGCACACCGAGCTCTTGCTCAAACTCCATGATGGCCTTAGAAACACCCGGCTGCGAGGTGTAAAGACTCTTGGCAGCGGCGGTTAAATTGAAATCGCGGCGAATTGTTTCGCGCACAAATCGAAATTGCTGCAAATTCATGTTGGCTCACCCAAAAAAGTATTCCTCGATTATAAGTAATAAACAACATAATCAAAATTACTTTTTTACATAAACTAGTGCATTTCTCAGTCGACAAAACACCATTGAAGCTCAGCAATGGCTAACGGCAACAGTCAATTCAGTAGGGGTGACTCAAGCGCTGGTGGTTCAAGCGCTGGTGTTTGCCGGCGCAATGGGTCCAGACTGTTTGGGGGCTTTAATTCGCAAACGCCACCAAAATAAGCCAATGGTGAGCAAGAGAAACAGGCCATGGACGAGCCAAACGCCAACATCGAACGGCAAGACCGCGTTATTGATCCAACCGTGAGAGGCATTGATCAAGTTCATGTAGAGCAAAGCCACCATGCCCGCGATCAACAAATCAAACGAACGCCCCACTCTCGGGTTCACCGCCCCAAGCGGAATTGCCAACAATGCCAAATTAATAGCCGCCAACGGGATGGCCAAGCGCCACATCAACTGGCCGTTTGAGTTGTTTGCATCGTCCTCCAAAAGTAACCAAGTGGGCCGAGCCTTGCGGTTACTCAACGCCCTTTCTCGAGCTTGGGCAAGCGTTTCGTCGGCATTGTCCGTCTGCAGTCGAATAGCGAAAGCATCAAATGCTGACAGGCGCGATTGCCCGCCGCCAGGCACCAAATCGAATCGGGTGCCTTTTTCCAGAACCAAGAAGCGATCGCCATTGGGAGCCACCTCCGTCCTTGCCCCTTGGGCGTTGATCACGGAATGCCAAGTATCATCAAGTACCCGCGCAAAAACACGTCCCAAATCGTCAGGATTTGTCGCTGAGGGTTCCACAAAAACCACACGGTTACCGGCATCAAGCTCGAGGAAATCCCCGGCTGTGACTTGTGAAATATCTGAACGCAAGTCAAAGCGCGCGCGGTAATCCTCAATTTGCTGGTGCGACCAGGGTGAGGCAAAGAGCGTGAGCGAAGCCACTACAAGCGAAATCGGAATCGACAACTTTAAAATCGGCGAGACCCAAGCTGTCAAGGACAGCCCACTGGCAAACCAAACGACCATCTCAGACTCTCTATAGCTGCGCGACACCGTGGTCAAAACACCAATAAATAGTGACAGCGCAATGATGGTGGGCAATGCGGCTATGGTTGTCAGCGCCGCCAAACCCATGACCACGTCTGCACCGATAATGCCTTTGGCGGCTTGACCCAACAAGCGCACGAGCACGATACTGAGCCACACAACAATTACCGTGGAAAAGACCACGCTGGCATTGCTGGCCACTTCTGAAATCACCGCGCGTTTGAATAGAGACATGAGCCGAATAAATGCGGGATAATGGAACAAGGAAAGGGGCTATCACCGTCTGGCGAAACCCACAACATCGCGACACCCAAACGTCACTCAAAGAGAGAGTTAAGCACATGGAATTTAGCACACAGACCACTCAAGCCATTCATCAGATCAAGACCGCTGCGCTGGTGGTTGGCGTTTTTTCAGATGGGCAACTGTCAGCGGCCGCTGACATCATCAACCGCGCCAGTGACGGCGCGATCAAAGCAGTCGCGGGTCAAGACTTTTTAGGCGCCATCGGCGAAACAATGGTTCTGCGTCATCTTTCTGGTGTGCGCGCCCTTCGTGTGGTGTTGGTTGGATTGGGCAAACAAGCGGACTTTAACGTCAAAACCTTTGCCAAAGCCCAACAAGCCGCTGCGCGTCAATGCATTAGCCTAAGGGTTGCTGATGCTTGCAGCACATTGCTGCTACTGGGCTGCTCAGACAGTGACACACGCCACCGCGCGCGTCTAAGTGCCCAAGCCCATTGGCAAGCCGCCTATTTTTATGATGCCACGATTGGCAAACCCGACCCTGCGCGCAAACCGAAACTACGCAAAGTCACGGTGCTTTGCGAGAAAGCCGATGACAAATCCGCCAACCTTGGTCTGTCTGAAGGCGATGCGCTCGGAGAAGGCATGTCGTTGACGCGTACCTTGGGTAACCTGCCCTCCAACATCTGCACACCCACCTATTTGGGTAACCAAGCGCGCACGCTAGGTCGTCAATTCAAAAGCCTGAAGGTCTCCGTCCTTGAGAAAAAACAGATTGAAGCGTTGGGCATGGGCTCATTTCTAGCCGTGTCCCAAGGCAGCGCCCAAGCGCCCAGATTTATTGTGATGCACTACAAAGGCAGTGGTGCGGCCAAAGCTTCTACCAAATCCAAATCAGGACCAGCCAACGGGCCGATCGTCCTTGTGGGCAAAGGCATTACCTTTGACACTGGCGGCATTTCGATCAAACCATCAGCAGCCATGGATGAGATGAAATACGACATGTGTGGGGCCGCTTCGGTGTTTGGTGTCATGCTGGCCATTGCCAAATTAGAGTGGCCCGGTGAGTTAATCGGCTTGGTACCAGCCTGCGAAAACATGCCAAGCGGCCATGCGATCAAACCTGGTGACGTGGTCACCAGCATGTCTGGTCAAACCATCGAGATCCTCAATACCGATGCCGAGGGCCGTTTGATCCTATGCGACGCCTTAACTTATGCCGAGCGTTTCCAGCCATCGGCTGTGATCGACATTGCGACACTGACTGGCGCTTGTATTGTGGCGCTAGGCTCGGTCAATACCGGTCTGTTCTCGCCCGATGATGCGCTCGCCGACGAACTCGTGGCCGCCTCGCGCCGCGCGCTCGATCCCGCATGGCGCTTACCCGTCGAAGATGAGTATCAAGACGCACTAAAGTCCAACTTTGCCGACATGGCCAATATCGGTAACGCTGGCCCCAAGGGCGGCGCCGTCACGGCGGCCTGCTTCTTAGCGCGCTTTGCCAAAGCCTATCGCTGGGCACATTTGGATATCGCTGGCACTTCGTGGCTCAGCGGCCCGCAAAAGGGGGCAAGCGGTCGCCCTGTTCCCCTATTGCTGGAATACCTGTTGAACAAAACCCAAAGCGGGGCCTGACCGTTGTTAAGGGTTGACTTTGCCTTCGGGGCTCACGATCGTATCGCGCAGTCCGTGCGAACAACTCAGCGTCACGTCAGCAAAGGCACGCCTGTCATGGTGTTTTGTGACGACGAGCAACGGCTTGAACGATACGACCAACAATTGTGGGCACTCGAAGACACGGCCTTCGTGGCGCATGAACGGCTCACGCCCCATGCGCTCGAAGGCCTAAAGGTCTACCTCATCGACACGGGGTCCTGGCCGCTGCTGACTGCCAAGTTGGCAACCGCGACCTACGAATCGGCGTGGTTGCTTAACTTGTCTGATCAACTGCCACCCGAACCACTGGCGCTATCACGAATTCTTGAAGTGGTTGGGCCCGAGGATGACGACCGAGAAAAAGCCCGTATTCGCTGGCGAACATACCAACAATTGGGTGCTGATCTCCACGCACACCGCCTGAGTTGAAAAAACCTCAAAAAAACCTAAAAATCCCTTGAAAATCCCTTGTTTAACCTCAAAACCTCATCACGCGGGTTGAACCATCGGTTAATCTAAAGGTCATAGCCATGAGATGGTTGCCACATGAAATGGGTTAAACGCTTTTTTGATGTTCGGAGAGTAAAAACATGAGTGATTTTCGTCCTTCGTTGCCACGCGGGTATGCCGGTGCAGGCACCAATGATCAAGCTGTTCGCAATCAGGTCCTGCGCAACACTTATTGGTTACTCGCCCTTTCACTGATACCAACCGTCATCGGCTCTGCCGTGGGTTTGTACTCTGGCCTTAATCAGATCATGGCCACAAGCCCCGGCATGACCACCATCATCTTTTTGGCGGGTGCTTTTGGGCTGATGTTCGCTGTCGAGAAAAATAAAAACAGTTCTCTCGGTGTTGGCCTGTTGATGTTGTTCACTTTCTTCATGGGCATCATGCTCTCAAGACTCTTGGGCTTTGTCTTGGGTATGGGCAACGGTGCTCAGTTGGTGATGGTCGCCTTCGGTGGCACAGCAGCTGTCTTTGCCACCATGGCAACACTGGCCGGCACAATCAAACGTGATCTTTCCGGTATGCAGCGCTGGCTCTTCATCGGTGCCGTGGTCATTCTCTTGGCAGCACTCGCCAACATCTTTTTGCAACTGCCTGCTTTGATGTTGACCGTCTCGGTGCTGGCGGTTGGTATTTTCTCGGCCTTCATGCTCGTTGACCTACAGCGCGTGATCAATGGTGGCGAGACCAACTACATCAGCGCAACACTGTCGATCTACCTCAGCGTCTATAACGTGTTTGCCAACCTCCTGATGCTGCTAGGCATTTTTGGTGGTGATCGCGACTGATATTGGGTTCAGTTCACTTTCAAAAGAAAAGCCCCGCAAGGGGCTTTTCTTATTTCATCAGTCAAGTTACCCCGCCAAACCGACCGACAGACCACCACAAACATAAAGAACCTGACCGGTTGTGTAGCCCGCTCTGGGATCCATAAACATGGCCACGGCGTGGGCGATTTCTTCGGGCCGACCGATGCGTGCCAAAGGCACAGCTGCTTTTAATTGCCGTGTTTGCTCTGAATCTTCAGGGTTCGCTGCCAAAAACAGCTCTGTGGCAATCGCACCTGGTGCAATCAGGTTAACCGTCACGCCGTACTTGGCCAGTTCCAAAGCCCAGGTTCGGGTCATCCCAATGAAGCCCGCCTTGGTGGCGCTGTAAACCGTGCGACCTATCTTGCCAAGCCCCGCACGACTGCCAATATTGACCACTCGACCTGAGCCACGGGCTCGCATGGCAGGCACCAAGGCTTGCGTCAATAGCAACGGTGCCATGAGATTGAGGTTCACCATGTCTTGCACCTGTTCTGGGGTCACGTCCTCAAGTGCGGCCACGTGAATCATGCCGGCATTGTTCACCAAATGCACAATCTCACGTTTGGCAGACCAGTGCGTGATCGCCTCTTTGGTGGTTTGAGGATTCATCAAGTCAACCGACTCGAATGTCTCGCCCGGCAACGTCTGCGGATTGGGTGTGCGACTGAAATTCAAAACATCGTAGCCGTCGCTTAGCAATCGCTGAACAATCGCGCGTCCGATGCCGCGACTGCCGCCGGTGACCAATGCCAATGGTTTGCTCATGATAGTCCTCTGATTAACGAGATGCGCTTGATCTTAACGCGCGGCGACAATGGCGCAAACCAATTTGGGCCAAAGCCTTCATGCACTTGAAGTGTTAGCGTCCGTAGTGCGCCTCTATAGTAAGATCAAAGACCGACTTTCACCTTCGTACAAAATTGACAACAAACCGCCAGGCTATTGTGGAGAACATCAAAAATGTCACGATTCAAACAGCGACCAGAGGGATCCACCTGGGGTGATTTTGGGCCAGACGATGAACTCGGTCGCTTAAATTTACTGACAGAGAAGAAAGTGCTGCAAGCCGCTGCTGAGATCAAAGTCGGCAAGGTCTTTTGTTTGTCGCTGCCACTTGACTTGCCGGGTGGCAATGTACTGAATCCCAGACGTCATCCGCCACTGTTGTCAGCGACCTTTCGCGACGGCACGCCTTACATGAACATTGAAGCCTCGCGCATTCAGAAAGACGCCATTGACGTCTTGTGTGACGATCAAGTGACGCTATGCATGCAATATTCAACCCAATGGGATGGCCTGTGCCACATTGGCGCCATGTTTGACACGCAAAACGATGGTCAATTGCGCAAGGTCTATTACAACGGCTTTGAAGCCGGTCTCGACGTACACGGTGGTGAGCACGCATCAGGTGCCCATGCCGATTGCTGTGGCGACGGATCCTCTTTTGCTGAGCGTTTGAGTGTGGCCAAATATGCTGAAAAAGGCATGCAAGGGCGTGGCGTCATGGTCGACTTGGCCCGTTACCTCGGCACGGGCCGCACAATTGTTAACGGTCAGACTTTTATCAATCTCTTGCAAACAGAGAAGATCGCTGTCGAACCCGGCGATATGTTGGTGATGAGAACAGGTTTTGCTGAAACCATCTTAGGCATGGCTGGTCACCCCGACCATGCCATACTTGAGCAGACAGGGGCGGTGCTTGATGGCTCAGATGAGACCCTACTGAATTGGATTACCGAATCGGGTATTGCCACCATTTGTTGTGATAACTATGCCGTTGAAGCTTATCCTGCCAAATCAGCCTTCTCTATTTTGCCTTTGCACCACCACTGTTTGTTTAAGCTTGGCGTGCCTTTGGCCGAACTCTGGTATTTGAAAGAACTGGCGCAATGGCTGCACGACAATAAGCGGCATCACTTCATGCTGACGGCCCCACCACTTCGCTTGCCAGGTGCTGTTGGCTCGCCGGTGACACCAATCGCGACCGTCTAAGGCCAAGCGTTCATGTACAGCACCCTTTACGAACAGATGCAGGCGCTGGCCAAATCTTGCCCGAATCGAGTTGCCATCGTTGAGCCTGATCGACAAACCACCTTTTCGCAGCTTTTTGCGCAATCTGAGCGCTTAGCAGCCCATTTCAAACAAAATGGCATGCAAGCCGGTGACCGACTTGCCTTGTGGCTACCCAACGGCATCGAATGGGTGCAGTGTTTTTTGGCGTGCGCCCAGATTGGTGTCACTGTTCTTTCTGTCAACACACGCTTTAAGAGCCATGAAGTGCACGACATCATTGAACGGGGTCGGGCGACGTGGTTGATTTTCTGGCCCGACTTCAAGGGCATCGCTTTTGACCAAATATTGGCTGATGTACCCACCTCGGTCATGACGCGATTAAAAGGTCAACTGACACTTGATGACATTAAGCACTACCTCAACACCCCGATTGATGCCGTCGCACCACATGACGATCATGGGGTTCTGACCTTTACCACCTCGGGCACAACATCACTGCCAAAGTTTGTTTTGCATACACAGGCTGGACTCTTACGCCATGGCCATGCGATCGCCCGATCCCTTAACTACGACCAAGCATGCTGCATTTTGGCGAGTGCGCCGTTTTGCGGTGCCTTTGGTTTTGCGACCTTGGCCGGTGGACTCTTCAATGGTTACACCGTGGCCTGCGAAGCGGTTTCCGATCCGGATAGCCTCAGGTCACTGATCCACAACCACCGGGTGACCCACACATACGCCAATAACGCCTTAATCTTGCAAATCCTGCAAACGGCTGGTGATCCTCACGACTTTGACAATTGCCGACTGTTTGGGTTTGCCTCTTTTGCCCCAGCGCAAGATGAATTATTTGATGCAGCCAATCGCCTCGGTATCAAACTGACTGGTCTTTACGGCTCCAGTGAATTGCAAGCCCTGCAAGCCGCCCAGCCGACAGACGCCGCAGACGGTGATATCAGTGTCATGCATCAACCCGGTGGGCGATTGCTGCATGATGATGCCCGCGTACGCGCCCGTGACCCTGAAACGGGACACTTGCTGGCGTTGGGGCAATCTGGCGAAATCGAGATCCTCTCACCCTCACGCATGGCCGCCTACATGGATCAGCCTGAGGCCACCCACGACGCTTTTACCAATGATGGTTATTACCGAACCGGTGACCTTGGCTGGTGCGTGAGCGAGCGCCAATTTGTGTTTCAAGCGCGCATGGGTGACTCGTTGCGCTTGGGTGGTTTTTTGGTCAATCCAGCAGAGATCGAACAAGTGGTGCAAAGCTTGCCAAGCATTGCAGCTTGTCAGGTGGTTGCTGCACAGTGGCATCAAAAAATTGTGCCTGTGGCTTTTGTATTACTGTCAGACCAAAGAGCCGGCTCATCCGAGCAATGGCAAGCCGAATGTAAGCGTCGACTGGCGGGCTTCAAAGCACCCGTGCACTTCGAAGTACTGGACGAATTTCCGACGGTGCTCAGTGCCAACTCTGTCAAAATACAAAAACACAAGCTGCGCGAGATGGCACAAGCGCTGCTAGACAAAAAATATTAAAAGAACCAGCCCATGGATAAAACCCTCTTTGATTTGCCTTTTTTTGAGGACTCACATCGAGAATTGGCGCGCAAGCTGACAGCCTGGGCCCGTGATACCTATCATGATCGCGTTCACAGTGGCAACGTGGATGATGCATGCCGCGCCCGTGTCGCCGCTCTGGCTCAAGCCGGTTGGCTGCATTACTGCGTGCCTGGTCATGCTGGCGGTGCGCTCGCCAAACTAGATTCGCGCAGTCTGTGCTTAATCCGTCAAATCTTAAGCTACCACGATGGTTTAGCCGATTTTTCATTTGCCATGCAAGGCTTGGGCAGTGGGCCCATATCACTGTTTGGTAACCCCAAGTTACAAACGCAATATTTACCTGACGTTGCTCAAGGTCGTCTGATCGCTGCTTTTGCATTGTCCGAACCGGATGCCGGCTCAGACGCTGCCGCCATGACCACGCGTGCTGTGCGTCATGGCGACAAATACCACCTGCATGGCATTAAAACCTGGATCTCAAACGCCGGCATTGCTGACTTCTACACGGTCTTTGCCCGCACAGAAAACGATACCGTCGATGGCGTGACCGCTTTTGTGGTCAACGCCAACACGCCGGGTTTGACCGTTAGCGAGCGCTTCGAAGTGTGTGCCCCACACCCCATTGGCACCTTGTTATTCGATAACTGTGTGATTGATGCCAGTCAACGACTTGGCGAGCCAGGGCAAGGTTTCAAAGTGGCGATGCAGACTTTGGATGTGTTTCGGGCTTCTGTCGGTGCCACCGCACTCGGATTTGCACAAGCTGCCGCGGACATGGCCATGGAGCGGGCACAACAACGCCCGATGTTTGGCGCGACCTTGGCCGATCAACAAATCACCCAAGCGGCCATCGGCGACATGCACACCGATATTCACGCGTCGGCTTTGCTGATTTATCGAGCTGCCTGGCAACGCGATGTGCTGGGACAACGCACCACCAAATCGGCCGCCATGGCCAAGATGTTTGCCACCGAAGCCGCACAAAAAGTGATTGACCGTAACGTGCAGATTCATGGCGGCTTGGGTGTCAAAGTCGGACACCCGGCTGAAATGCTTTATCGCGAAATTAGAGCCCTACGGATTTACGAAGGTGCCACTGAAATTCAACAAGTGGTCATCGCCCGAGAAACAATGCGTGAACACGCAAGAGGAGACAACACATGAATGGTTCTCAAGCCATGGTCAAGACGTTACTGGCAGGCAAGGTTGACGTTTGTTTTGCCAATCCCGGTACGTCTGAAATGCACTTTGTGGCCGCCCTTGATCAAGCCACAACAATGCGTTGTGTGCTGGGTTTGTTTGAAGGCGTGGTGACAGGTGCCGCTGATGGTTATTACCGCATGACTGGCAAACCCGCGGCCACCCTGTTGCACTTGGGCCCAGGCTTGGGCAACGGCTTGGCCAACTTGCACAATGCCCGCAAAGCGCGCTCTGGCATTGTGAATATTATTGGTCAACACGCCTTGGATCACATTCATAACGACGCGCCGCTGAATTCGGATGTTGAAGCCGTGGCTCGCCCCATGTCCCACTGGGTCAAAACCACTGTTTCTGCCACGCTTGCACCCATGGACACGGCTGAGGCCATTTCTCAAGCCTGCAGCAGCCCAGGTCGCATCGCCTCGCTGATTCTGCCCGCCAATTGTGCATGGGAAGACTCAGACCCAGGACACTACAGCACTGAACCGGCACGGGCAGCGGCTGCACCACTGGCCGAATCGATCGAGGCAATGGCTAAACTGCTCAGTGACAAATCAAAAGCAGCCAACACCGTTTTGCTGCTTGGTGGCGGCGCCATGATGGCGCGATGCACCTGGTTAGCGGGTCAGATCGCCGCACACACGGGCTGCAAGATCATGGCTGAGCCACGCACAGGACGACTGGAACGAGGCCTTGGACGCGTGAACGTCAAACCCATCCCCTTCTCAGTGGACAACGCGGTGGCGGTTCTCAAGGATGCCAAAGACATCATCATGGTCGGTGCAACGGTACCCGTTGGTTTTTTTGCTTACCCAGGCAAACCACGTCTGATGGCACCACCCGATTGCACCATTCATACCCTAGCAACACCGGGTCACGATTTGTTCGCGACCCTTGATGCCCTATGCCAAGCCGTCGGCGCCAGCAAAGCAACACCAGCACAGTTATCGGATAGCGCACTTGCCGGAGGCTTTGAAGATGGCGCACCAAACGCTGGCAATATTGGTCGGGTGTTGGTGGGCGCCATGCCTGAGCAAGCCATCTTGGTTGACGAAGCTGTCACCTCTGGCCGTCAACTGGCCGACACCATCCCTTTTGCACCTGCCCACGACTGCATTGACATTACTGGCGGGGCCATTGGGTTTGGATTGCCAGCAGCCGTCGGAGCGGCCATCGCGGCGCCCGATCGACGGGTGATTGCCTTGGTGGGTGATGGCAGTGCCATGTACACCATACAGGCCCTTTGGACCATGGCGCGAGAGCAGCTCAATGTCACCACGGTGATTTTTGACAATCGTTCTTACCGGATCTTGCGCGGCGAACTGAACAACATGGGTGGCCCTGCACCTGGGGTGAATGCAGCCCGGATGCTTGACCTTGACCAACCCGACTTAGACTGGGTGTCGATGGCCAAAGGCCACGGTGTGCCGGCTGTTCGCGTCGATTCCTTGTCCGGCTTTGACCAGGCCTTACGCCGTGCCAACGCCACGCCTGGTCCGAGCCTGATCGCACTGCGAATGGAAAGCTGATATCAGGACCACTTAGGGCCAACGGAGACACCAAACCATGAAATGCTATTGCGTCACTCAGTTCCATGAGCCACTGCAAATGCTTGAGCAACAAAAACCAGTCCCCACTGGGGCTCAAGTTTTACTCAAAACCCGCGCCGCGGGCGTTTGCCACAGTGATTTACACATCTGGGAAGGTGGTTACGATTTGGGCCACGGCAAGCGCCTATCAATCACTGATCGAGGTATCGAGTTGCCGATCACCATGGGGCACGAAATCGTGGGTACCGCCGTATCCTTAGGTCCCGATGCCACGGGGATAAACCTGGGTAAAAACTACTTGGTGTTTCCTTGGTTGGGCTGTGGCGATTGCGTCGTTTGTGCGTCAGGGCGAGAAAATTATTGCGCCAAACCCCGCTCTATCGGTGTCTACCAAAACGGCGGCTACGCAGATCATGTCCTTGTGCCCGATAGCCGATATTTGTTGGATATCGGTGATCTCAATCCCGCTCAAGTCGCTCCCATCGCCTGCTCTGGCTTGACCACTTTCAGCGCAATCAAGAAACTCGATCCTGCCATCTATCAGAAATCACCCATTGTGATCATGGGCGCCGGCGGCTTGGGGTTGATGTGCCTGCAAATATTAAAAGCCATGGGGGGTGCCGGTGCCATTGTGGTCGATATTGATCCAGCCAAACTCAAGGCAGCCAAAGAGGCTGGCGCACTGGCCACCATCAACGGCAACGATCCAGATGCGTTAGCACAAATCCTTAAGGCCAATGGCAGCCAAGCGGTGCACGCGGTGATTGATTTGGTCGGTTCAGCTCAGTCCACTGAGCTGGGCTTTAACGCGCTCATCAAAGGTGGCACCTTGGTGATTGTTGGCTTTTTTGGGGGAGCAGCCCCTTGGTCGCTGGCGCTCATACCGATGAAAGCCATCAGTATCTTGGGGAACTACACGGGATCACTGGGTGAGCTGCAGGCGCTCTTGGCTCTGGTTAAAAGTGGTCAGGTCAAACCCATTGCGGTCAGCGAACACCCGCTGGCAGAGGCTTCCAATGTGCTCGCCGCTTTGGGTGCTGGCAAAGTCACAGGTCGTGCGGTTCTGGTGGACTAGAGAGCCTGCGAAGGCTTAATAAGACTTGCCGGCTGGCTAGCGCAGATCCTGGCACTTGTGCCAAGATCTGTTCTTGTAATAGTACTTTTAACGCAGCCGCTTGACTCGCATCGGTGAAGTCTGGTGTTGGACCTGACAACCCATATCCAATCTCCCGCAGAAGCACCCACTCGAACTGGCGCAAAACGGCAGCCGTGGCCCGACCGCGCGCCAAATGGCCAAGCTCTGCCAACTGGCTGATGGCTTGAGCATACGCATCAAATAAAACCGGATGTGGATCCTCTAAGGCAAGTAGTTTTATCAATAGCTCATTCATGTACCAGCCCGACATCAGCACTGAACCCGGCATCGGAATGATCGACACCACCTCGGCCTGAGTCAGTGTTTTAACCTCAGCCGCACCCGACCATGAGAGCGACAAGGGCTGAAACACCATCAGCACTGAACGTAGGCCAGAGTATGGGCGCTTGGCGCCCTTGGCCACCAGCGTCACGATGCCATGCTCACGGCTAAACGCCTTAAGAATCAATGATGTTTCACGCCACGGCGTGCTGTGCAACACAAAGGCGGACGCGTCAGTAATGCGAGTGGTTCGTCGGCTCATGGCATCTTGGTCCAGCGGCGACTACTCGTAGCCGAGTTCACGTAAGCTACTTTCGCGGTCAGACCAACCCTTTTTGACTTTGATGTAGACCTCGAGATGAACGGATTTTCCCAGTAAGTCAGCAATGTCGACTCGGGCTTCCGTGGCAATGCGCTTCATGTGCATGCCCTTGGCACCCAACAGAATGGGTCGGTGGGTTTCGCGTTCAACAATCACGCAAGCTGCAATTCGAGCCCGGTCATCAGACTCTTCCCACTGTTCAATCACAACCGTACAACCGTACGGCAACTCGTCGCCCACCAGTCTGAATATCTTCTCACGAATGAGCTCAGACACCAGAAATCGAACCGAACGATCCGTAAACATTTCCTCATCGAACATCGGCTCGTTTTCAGGTAGGTACTTGGCCACCTCGTCAAGCAAGGTATCAAGTTGCACCTTCTTGACAGAACTGACTGGCACCACGGCCGTAAACGGGTGGCGGGCAGCAACTTCACCTGCAAAAGGAAATAAGGAATTTTTGTCTTTGAAAAGATCAACTTTGCTGATCACCAAAATCACATGACGGCAATGACCCAACATCGCAAGTAAAGTGGCATCGGCGGTCGTCCATTTGCCCGCCTCGACCACAAACAACACCACATCAACATCAGACAGTGTTTGGCTGACAACGCGATTCATCATTTTGTTCATCGTCCCGCCATGACGCATCTGAAAACCTGGCGTATCCACAAACACAAACTGCTCGCGATCGCGGGTAAAGACGCCGTGAATACGGTGCCGGGTTGTCTGGGCTTTGCGCGAAACGATCGACACTTTTGCACCGATCAATGCATTCATCAACGTGGATTTGCCCACGTTTGGACGCCCTACCACTGCCACAAATCCACAACGGTATGGCGATCGTGCATCAATCATCTGGCATCCTGTGAAACGGCGACGGGCAAACTTAACTGGGCCGCTTTGCGCGCACGCTTGACTGCCTTACGGCCTGGCCCAGGCTTTAACTGCATGGCTTTCTCTAATGCTAACTTTGCAGCGGTTTGCTCCGCTGCCCGGCGGCTAGCACCAACCGCTTGGACACGAACATCAAGTTCTGCGATATCGCAAGTCACTTCGAACTGTTGACTATGCGCCGCGCCATGCGTCGCTAGCACGGCATACGCCGGAAGCGCCATTTTATGGGCTTGCAAAAACTCCTGCAGCAGGGTCTTCGCATCTTTACCAATGGTTTGAGGATCGACCGACGCCAGCACGGGCTCATACAGGCGGTGAATCACAGCCTGCGCCTGCTCAAAGCCACCATCCAAAAAGATAGCGCCAAGAATAGCTTCAAAGGTGTCTGCCAAAATTGAGGGGCGCCTAAAGCCGCCACTTTTGAGTTCACCTTCACCGAGCCGCAGGTGTTGCGACAAGCCCAAGGTTTGAGCGATATCGGCAAGGGCAGCTTGTTTGACAAGGTTTGCCCTGACGCGCGACAAGTCGCCTTCGTCTAACTTGCTGTAGCGGTGAAAGAGGAGTGCCGAAATGGATGTACCGAGCACTGAATCACCCAGAAACTCCAGGCGCTCATTGTTTTTTGCACCGAGGCTTCGGTGCGTGAGCGCAAGCTCCAAAAGCGTCTTGTTCTCAAAGCTGTAGCCAAGCACTTGTTCAAGAGGTGTCGCAGACATCAATCAATACCCGTTAACACGGGTCACCCGGCGGTCATCAACTATCAATGAAAACGACCAATTCGACCCGGTTCAGAAAAGTTCATCCAGATAAAAAACGCTTTCCCAACAATATGTGACTCTGGCACGAAGCCCCAAAATCGACTATCCAAACTGTTGTCGCGATTGTCACCCATCATAAAGTATTCACCCTCTGGCACGGTGCAAATGATGCCATCAGTGCGGTAAGTACAGTTATCTCTATGCGGAAATCGCCAAAATGGCCTTAAATCCTGTCTTGTTCGCATATCTACCAGTATTTTGTTGTCAATTTCGCCTAAGCTCTCAATGAACTGAGCGGTGTAAACAAGACGATCTGGCTCAAAAAAGTCACCATCACGCTGGACGGGCACTTCTTTACCGTTCAAATATACCCTTTTGTTGAGATAAGCCACCTCATCACCTGGCAACCCAACCACCCGCTTGATGTAGTCAACCTTAGGGTCAACGGGGTAGCGAAACACCATGACATCGCCCCGAGCTGGATCGCCAATTGGAATCACCTTGTCATGCCAAATCGGCAAACGGATGCCGTAGGTGAACTTGTTAACCAGAATTAAGTCTCCTGATTGCAGCGTTGGCAACATGGAGCCTGAGGGGATACGGAAGGGCTCGACAATAAAAGAGCGCAAAACAAAAACAAACAAGATGACGGGAAAGAAACTGGCACCGTACTCGACCCACCAGGGCCGCTTGTCTGTGGAAGTCCTTTTCTGACGTAGGAAAAGACGGTCAACCAGCCAGACAAGTCCTGTGACCAAAAGCGCCACAAAAAGGATTAAGGAAAAATTCCAGCTCATGGGCGTTGTGATCCTCTGCGGGCAATAAGATTCTTCATGGGCGCCTGTTACCTATCGTCAACTTGCAAGATCGCCAAAAACGCCTCTTGAGGTATCTCGACGCTACCGACTTGCTTCATGCGCTTTTTGCCAGCTTTTTGCTTTTCTAGCAATTTCTTTTTACGGCTGATATCGCCCCCATAGCACTTGGCCAATACGTTTTTGCGCAGCGCTTTGACGTTTTCACGGGCGATAATCTCGGCGCCAATCGCGGCTTGAATAGCGACGTCATACATTTGACGGGGAATCATCTCACGCATCTTACCCACCATTTCACGGCCTCGATAACGGGCGTTTGATCGATGACAGATGGTCGATAAGGCATCAACGCGGTCGGCGTTGATCAACACATCGACCCTCACCACATCCGAGGCCCTGTATTCTAAAAACTCGTAATCCATTGAGGCATAACCACGCGAGACCGATTTCAGCTTGTCAAAAAAGTCCAGGACAATTTCTGCGAGTGGAATCTCATACTTCAAATGGACTTGCCGACCATGGTAGCTCATGTCGAGTTGAGCCCCACGCTTCTGATTACACAGCGTCATCACTGGCCCCACATATTCTTGGGGCATGAACAGGGTGACCGATACGATCGGCTCACGAATCTCAGCAACCTTGCCGATTTCTGGCATCCGTGATGGGCTTTCAATACTGACGACGTCACCGCTATTGAGTTCGATCTCATAGACCACAGACGGTGCTGTGGTGATGATGTCCATATCAAACTCTCGTTCAAGCCGTTCTTGCACAATTTCCATGTGCAAAAGACCCAAAAACCCGCAACGAAAACCAAAACCCAAAGCCTGTGACACCTCAGGTTCATACATCAGTGCTGAGTCATTTAATTTGAGTTTTTCTAAGGAATCACGTAGCTGATCATACTCACTGCTTTCGACCGGATAGAGCCCCGCAAAAACCTGCGGCTTAACCTCTTTGAACCCTGGCAATGGTTCAAGTGCGGGTCGAGCCGTGTGTGTAATGGTGTCACCCACTTTCGCGTCTTTAAGCTCTTTGATGCCCGCAATCACAAAACCCACCTGCCCAGCCGATAGCATGGTTCGTGGCAGCGATTTTGGGGTGAAAACACCGAGCTGTTCGCAGCCATGAAGGGCGCCCGTTGCCATGAAACGGATTTTGTCTTTCGGTTTTAGCGTGCCATTGACAATGCGAACCAACATTACCACGCCAACATAGTTATCAAACCAGGAATCCACGATCAAAGCCTGCAAGGGCGCCTCTGGATCGCCCTTGGGTGCTGGTACTTTGGCCACAATAGCCTCAAGGATTTCATCGATACCCAAACCGGTCTTCGCACTCGCAGCAACAGCATCTGAGGCATCAATGCCAATCACATCCTCAATTTCTGCCCGAGCGCCCTCAGGGTCCGCTTGCGGCAAATCCATTTTATTGAGAACAGGAACGACCTCAACACCGAGCTCGATTGCGGTGTAACAGTTGGCCACGGTCTGAGCCTCAACACCCTGAGAAGCATCAACCACGAGGAGCGCCCCTTCGCACGCAGACAGTGAACGACTCACTTCGTACGAAAAATCAACGTGACCTGGTGTGTCGATCAGGTTGAATTGGTACTCATGGCCGTCCTTGGCACGGTATAACAACGATGCCGTTTGCGCCTTGATGGTGATGCCCCGCTCGCGCTCGATATCCATCGAATCAAGCACTTGGGCCGACATTTCACGACCCGCCAAGCCACCACAGGTCTGTATCAAACGATCAGCCAGCGTTGATTTGCCATGGTCAATATGAGCAATGATCGAAAAGTTACGAATGTGCTGCATAAAATCCAATCAAACTTAAATGAAATCTGTCTTGTTCAGCAGACGTAAGGGCCAGATGGACACCGAATGGCGCACCAGGTGCTTTGACCCACTAAAAACAAGAGGGCGCTTGACGCGCCCTCTTGCCGCATTAAACCTTGCTTATTTTAGCCTGATCGGGGGTTAACGTTTGGGTCTTACCAAAACCCACTGCGCCTGACCGTTGCGCTGCACCATCATACCGACTGGTTTGCCCTCGCCAGCTTTTTTAACCAATTCAACGAACTGCTTGGCCGTGCCCACTTCGTTGTTTCCCACAGTCAGCACAATATCGCCAACAGCAATACCAGCGCTAGCGCCAGCGTCAGCCGACTCCGTCACCTTGACGCCTTTTTCAATGTTCAGATCGGCCCGTTCCTTGTCGGTTAAATCAACCACCGTCAAACCAAGTGCTGTCAGTCCTGCGACGGGCTCTGGTGTGGCTGGTGCTGCCGCTTGAGGCTGCTCTGCTGAAGGCATCTCGCCAACCTTGACCATCAGGGTGACCGGTTTACCCCGGCGCCAGACTGCCATTTCGACCCGCTGACCTGGCTTGGTGGCGCCCACCACGCGGGGAAGATCAGACCATTTTGCGATTTTTTTGCCACCAAATGACAAAATGATGTCTCCGGCTTTTAAGCCAGCAGCATCAGCCGGTCCATCTGGCTCCACACGACTCACCATTGCGCCGGACTGATCCGATAAACCACTGGCCTCAGCCACATCTTTGTTCACTTCACCGATTTGCACACCAATCCGACCGCGAACAACCTTACCGTTGGTTTTGAGTTGATCGGCAACCGACATGGCTTCATCGATCGGGATCGCCAACGAAATACCCATGAAGCCGCCACTGCGCGACACGATCTGAGCGTTAATACCCACCACTTGGCCAGACATGTCCAATAAAGGACCGCCAGAGTTGCCTGGGTTGACGGCCACATCCGTTTGAATGAATGGCAAATAATCACCCGTTTCACGACCAATCGCGCTCACAATACCGGCCGTCACCGTGGCCTGCAAGCCGAAGGGCGAACCAATCGCCAAAACCCACTGCCCTTTCTTGAGGTTTTGGGCACTGCCGATGGGCAGTGTCACCATGTCAGTGGCATCAATCTTCAACAACGCCACATCGGTGCGCGCATCGCTACCAACAACAACCGCTTTGAATTCTCTACCATCCGTTAAGGTGACAAATATTTCATCAGCCCCGTCAATCACGTGGTGATTGGTCAGGATCGAACCATCCGCTGTGATGAAAAAACCAGATCCGACACCTCGTGGTACAGAGCGTTGCTCGGGCTCAGGGGCTGGCTCACCACGTCTTTGCTCAGGCGCACCACCAGGCGGCTGAAAATCGGGGCCAAAGAACCACCGAAACATTTCATAAGGATCTTGGCCCGAGCGACCACGGCCATCAACAGTGGCAGTGGTTCTGATGTTAACCACTGCTTCGTCCGCTTTTTCGACAATACCCGTAAAGTCGGGCAGTCCAGCTGTGTTGGCAAGCGCCTGTTGCATACCCAAAAATGACAGCGCCACGAAAGCGATCGACAACAACATCACGCGCCAGAGGCACTGTTGCGGCTGCTGCTGGGTCCGCGCAAGCGAGTGGGAAGAGACGGCATAGCGATTAGGCATATTCAAACTCCGTTTTAGTTTTTATTGGCGATACGACGTGCGTTACTGGCTCGCAGAGACATCGCGACGGCTGATCGATTGCGCCAGCATATGAATACTTTGAGCGGGCACTTCACCCACCACAACGATCCAATAGTCACCGACTTGTTTGCCATATAAATTGATCGAACCTGAACGACTGGCTCCCTGCCATTGATGTTGAGACAAACTCTGCTGATAAGGTTCAATAAAAACTGAGACACTGGCCAAACCGTCCGTCAAAATCATTTGATTGACCATTCGACCATCGCTAAAAGTTCGTTGCAATTGCATGACCGGTTCAAAACCAGGTGGTTGCTTGTAATCCCAACCCATGGCACGAAAATCAATCGCCTCTTGTTTTTGATTGACCGCTTGCCAGCCGTCAGTAGACCAACTGGGGGCAAGCTCAACATCGGCAATTGAGTGCCCAATTTGGACTTGGTTAAAAGCGATCTGCTCTAAGACACTGCCATCGGCTTGCAGCAACTGCGCTTTCAGTAATAGGCCCGTCTGAACATCAGCGCAAAACTGGTAATGAGGACGGTGATTGTCTTTGGGGACGATATCAACCACCAAACACTGTCTGCCAGCCACACGGCTCTGGGCCGGTGCCAGCAAAACATCATAGAATTCCGAAAAATGAGACAGCTCACCCATCAATAGCGCGGGGAATCGTTCTTGTCGCTGTGACTCATTGACCACCAGTTTCTTCTCAGGGATTAAGCAACTGACAGCGTCATCAACACGCAAGTACTCTCTGGGGCTGTTATCAAGTACCTCGATTCTCTCTTCTTCACGATCATCAACAAAACGGTGCGTCATCCGAAATGAATGAACAACGCCATCGCGCTGCTGGGAGAAAACACCTTGGTAATTCAGTCGTTTGGCTGCCGATTGAATGCCTTCGAGAAGCGATTTGGCGTCGGTGGGGGACTGCATTATGGCATCTGTGCTTCTTGCGTGAGCCGCTGAAAGGCCCATCACCACCAAAGCCATCATGACCAAACAAAAGCCACGCGCAAGTTGACCTATCCTATTTGTGCGCAGCCCCGCGCTGTCCTCAGGTTGAGCCGCGAATTTCATCGATCAACCCCTGGCTCAAACGACGCTTGGCGAACCGCGATCGGCCCAGAAAACTGTCTGTGCGCGTTGGCGTAATCAGAAACGCTCGCACCGTCTACCACTGGCTGAGGCAACACCGTGGGAGTGCTCACGACCACCACCTCATCGAGCATCAACAGCGGCTGGGCAACCCACACCACAGCGGCAATCGCCGCAGCCATGGCCAAGCTAGGCCACGAAAACCATCTCGAGAAGGCGCTAGGTCTGGTCGCTCTTTGCGATACCGACACTGCCGCACGATCTTGGGCCGTGTCCGTGGCCAGTTGATGGGTTGGCTCTCTTTGCAGCGCGGCTGAAAGCCGCGTTGTGAATTCGGTCGAGGGGCTGAAAGCACGTGCAGCGGGTTGCGCGAGCGAATCAGCTATTAAGGCGTAAAGCGCCCAATCCTCTTTGTACTCAAGTGGGTCAAGATCCACCGTTAACGAGCAGGCGCTTGATCGTCGCTCGGTATCGGTTTGCTCGAACTCGCCATCAAAATACGCTGAAATCAACTCCAATCGATCAACCGTTTGGGGCTCAGCCGCATCCCGCGTATTTTCAATTGATTCCGCTGATGGGTGTTGTGTCTGTGTCGTTTGCATGTCAGTCTTCCCTTACCATCGCCGATCGCCTTGCTGATCGATCATTGGGCGCAACTTGGTGGCAATTGCTTCTCGCGCCCGAAAAATCCGTGATCGCACCGTGCCGATGGGGCACCCCATTGCTTGTGCGATTTCTTCATAGCTCAATCCCTCAATTTCTCTTAGTACAATGGCAGTCCTGAGTTCAGCGGGCAACGCTTGAATGGTTTCATTAACCGACGCCGCAATCTCTCGACTGGCCAACAACGATTCGGGTGTGTTGTTGTCTGTTAGGTTGTCAATCTCGTCAAAAGTTTCACCATCCTCGGATTGATGCAAACTTGGGGAGCTCGGGCGACGAGATTGTGAGGCCATCCAATTGCGCGCCGTATTGATGGCAATTCGGTAGAGCCACGTGTAAAAAGCACTATCACCACGAAACTGTGGCAAAGCCCGGTAAGCTTTAATAAAAGCCTCTTGCATCACGTCTTCTATTTCTGACTGATCCCGCAGCATTCGAGACAACAATCGCAGAATTTTGCGTTGGTACTTTAAAACCAACAAATCAAAGGCGGCTTTATCGCCGGCCTGCACACGAGCGACAAGCTTAGCGTCGACGTCCCGTTCGCTCATGCTTGGCCTCTTATCAGCCAGTTCACAAGAACATTTAACCGCCGATACTGCTCGGGCTCAAACTGCTCTTTCCAAAGCGTCAAGCGCCGCAGCGCAACTCGGTGATTTTCATGTGATCGGCAAAGCAGGGTAATCCCAGCCCAATGGCGAATCACACCTTGCAGCACAATAGGTGATGAACAACCAATCACATCAATGCCCGTCTCAGTTACTCTCAGCACATCATGGGATGTTGCGCCAGCGTTACTTGGTCGCCGAAAGTAAAATCGCCAAAAAACAAAACCCACCAAAAACACAAACCCCAGACCAAAACACAAGGCATAACTCAGTCCAAGATAAAAAACAGAAAACAAGCCCGTCATTATCACTAACAGAACCAGACCGTCACGGGCGCACTGAATGGATCGGGGCGCTACCGATAGCGCCCCTGTCACTGCCCAAGACCTTTGCTCAAGATCGGTCAAAGTCAAACCCGCCGCACGGCCATTGAGCCGTTTGTGCCTCCAAAGCCGAAGGAATTCGATAGTGCTACCTCGATGTTCAGGTCACGTGCTTCGTTAGCGCAGTAATCTAAATCACATTCCGGGTCTTGATTAAAAATATTAATGGTAGGCGGTGACACTTGGTGGTGTACCGCCAAGGTCGTGAACACGGCCTCGATACCACCCGCCGCGCCGAGCAGGTGACCCGTCATTGACTTAGTCGAGTTAATCACCAACTTTTTGGCATGGTCACCGAAGGCTAACTTCAATGCCTCAGTCTCATTCTTGTCACCCAAAGGTGTTGATGTGCCATGGGCATTCACGTAGCTGATATCTTGCGCAGCGATACCGCCATTACGCAAGGCCATTTCAATGCCGCGTTTGGGGCCATCGCGGTCAGGCGCTGTGATGTGATAAGCATCAGAACTCATGCCGTAGCCGGCAAGTTCACCATAAATCTTCGCGCCACGTCGCTTGGCGTGCTCATACTCTTCCAGCACCAAAACACCAGCGCCCTCCCCCAAAACAAACCCATCGCGATCGACATCCCAGGGACGTGACGCAGTCGTGGGGTCATCATTGCGGGTAGACAGGGCCCGCATGGCGGCAAAGCCACCGATACCCAGAGGAGAGACTGTTGACTCAGTGCCACCCGCAATCATCACGTCGGCGTCACCGTACTCAATCAGCCGACCGGCATCACCAATAGAGTGCAGGCCTGTTGTGCAAGCTGACACAACCGCATACGACGGCCCTTTAAGCCCAAACATGATCGACAACTGGCCTGAAACCAAGTTGATCAGTGAAGCCGGCACAAAAAAAGGCGAGATTCGCCGAGCACCGCGCTCTAGATATTCTTTTTGTGTTTCTTCAATACGTTGTAAACCACCAATGCCGGAGCCAACAATCACACCCATGCGTTGTGCATTTTCTTCTGTCACTTCTAGCCCAGAATCACGCCAAGCTTGGACGCCAGCAGCAATACCGTAGTGAATAAATGTATCCATTTGCCGGGCTTCTTTGGCTGGCATGTAGGCCGTTACGTCAAAATCTTTGACCTCACCCGCAATGTGCGAATTAAAGTCGGCAGGATCAAAGCGCGTAATACGCCCGATACCGCTACGACCATTCACCACGTTGTCCCATGCCGTCAAAATATCATTACCAACAGGGGACACGATACCAAGACCGGTGATCACGACTCGTCGCTTCAAGATTCACTCCTGACTAAAAACCGAAACAAAGGCAATGCGTAAAAAAAGGCGGCTGATTTCGCTGGCACCAGAACATTTGCACCTTTTCAGGGCAAACCCACTGCTACCAAGACGACCTCAACCGCCCGTTGGCCTGCTTGACTAAGCAAACAAAGACCAACAGCCATTTCTCATTACTTCGAATTGCTCTCGATGTAATCGATGGCCTGCTTGACTGTCGTGATCTTCTCAGCTTCCTCGTCCGGGATCTCTGTTTCGAACTCATCCTCAAGCGCCATAACCAACTCGACCATATCGAGTGAGTCGGCACCAAGGTCGTCAAGAAAGGATGATTCGTTCTTGATCTCGGCTTCGTTAACGCCAAGTTGTTCAGCGACGATTTTCTTGACTCGCTGTTCGATGCTTTCCATTCATATCTCCAATAGGGGAAAAACCAACCTGATTATAGCCAAGCGCGGGCAGAAAAACTCACGCCATGTACATTCCACCATTTACGTGCAACGTCGTACCCGTAATGTACTGCGCTTCGGGTGACGCCAAAAACGTCACTGCATGGGCAATATCTGAAGGCGAACCCAACCGGCCTAGGGGAATTTGCCCCATCAGGGCAGCCGTTTGGTCCTCGCTTAATGCCCGTGTCATGTCAGTTTCGATAAAACCCGGGGCCACACAATTGACCGTGATGTTTCGGCTGCCAAGCTCTCGAGCTAGCGCCCTTGTCATGCCTGCCACGCCAGCCTTAGCAGCGGCGTAGTTGGCCTGACCGGCATTGCCGCTTGACCCAACCACAGATGTGATGTTGATGATTCGCCCCCAACGCGCTTTCATCATGGGGCGCATCACTGCCCGACTTAAGCGAAACACACTACCCAAGTTGGTTTGCAGCACCGCATCCCATTCATCGTCTTTCATTCGCATGGCCAGATTGTCGCGAGTAATGCCCGCATTGTTCACCAAAATGTGGGGCCCCGCCAATTCTTTGCCAAGCAAATCAACCAATGCGCTGACAGCCTCTTGATCGTTCACGTCAAGCGCAACACCCCGGCCGCCTTTGGCAGACAACCACTCATGAAGAGTTTCTGCGCCTGCCGCAGTGGTGGCGGTACCCACCACCGTGGCGCCTTTTTCTGCCAATGCCAGGGCAATGGCGCGACCGATGCCTCTCGAAGCCCCCGTGACCAGTGCCACTTTGTCATTTAATTCCATTTGACTCACTCCCCGCGGTGATCGACGATCAGTTTAACTATTATTCAGTGTTTCGATGGCGGCTTGTAGACTCGCCGGGTCATTCACTGACAAAGCAACCAATGAAGCATCGATTCGCTTGACCAAACCACTTAACACTTTGCCGGGACCACATTCAACGATGTGTGTCACCCCTTGTTGGGCCATCGCTTCGATGGTCTGAACCCAGCGCACTGGATGCCAGGCTTGGTCAACAAGCGCTTGCACAATCTCAGTAGGATCTTGGTGCATTTGCACATCCACGTTTTGAATCACGGGAATTTGCGGCTTTCGCAGCGTCACGTGGCTTAAAGCCTGCGCCAAAACAGCCGCCGCGGGCTTTAAAAGACTGGCGTGAAAAGGTGCCGAGACAGGCAATAAAACAGCCCTTTTGGCACCCGCTGCCTTGGCGTTTTCCATGGCCCGCTCAACAGCGGCACGATGTCCAGCAATCACCACTTGCGATGGCGCGTTAAAGTTCACTGCTTCCACGACTTCACCGTGTGAGGCTTGCTCACAGACAGCCAAGACAGCATCATCCTCAAGCCCAAGAATAGCGGCCATGGCACCGGTTCCAATTGGCACGGCCGCCTGCATGGCATCGGCACGGACTCGAACCAATCGCACGGCATCGGCCAAGTCCATCACACCAGCAGCCGTCAGCGCCGCGTACTCTCCCAAACTGTGGCCGGCCATGACTAAGGGCTCAGGGCCGGCGGCGGCACGCCAAGCCGCCAAGACAGCTAAGGAGGCTGCCAACATGGCCGGCTGCGTGTTGGTTGTTAAGTTGAGCTGTTCGATCGGGCCACGCGCAATCAAACCGGATAAATCTTCATTTAACGCCGCATCTGCTTCAGACATGACCGCTTGAGCGGCCGGTGTACCGGCCCAGACGTCTAACATGCCGACGGCCTGAGACCCTTGCCCAGGAAAAACAAATGCAAATTTCATATCACTGACCCCATGCATTATCGTGGTCACATGCGAACCACAACCGAACCCCACGTGAACCCACCGCCCACGCCTTGCAGCAATACCTCGTGACCCGCCTTGACCCGCCCATCTCGACACGCCGCATCGAGAGCCAAGGGTACGCTAGCAGCAGAAGTATTAGCGTGCTGATCCAGCGTGACCACGACCTTATCCATCCCAGTCCCGAGCTTCTTGGCCAAAAAAGAAAGAATTCTTAAATTCGCCTGATGCGGGATCAGCCAATCAATCTGTGCCAGCGTCAGCCCTGCTTGGTCAACGACCGAACGGGCGGACTTCTCGAGCACAGAGACCGCTTGTTTGAAAACGGCTTGACCATCCATGCGCAAAAAGGGGTCACCCGTGACTTGACCATGTGCGACGTTGCCCGGTGTGCATAGGATGCCTGCCAGACTGCCATCAGCGTTTAACTGCGCCGCTCGAATACCAGGCTCATCGCTGGCTTGGAGTAATACCGCGCCAGCACCGTCACCAAAAAGCACACAGGTGCCACGGTCTTTCCAATCCAAAATATTAGAAAACACCTCAGCACCGATCACGAGCGCGCATTTGGCACGCCCGCAACGAATGAAGGCATCGGCGGTGGCCAAAGCGTAAACAAAGCCGCTACACACCGCTTGAAGGTCAAATGCTGCCGCACCATGATTGCCTAACTTGGCTTGTACCAAGCAGGCCGTGCTGGGAAATACCATGTCTGGCGTTGAGGTGGCCAAGATAATCAAATCGATGTCATTGGCTGACTTCCCGGCTTGTGCCAATGCCCGCTTGGCCGCTTCGCAAGCCAAATCGCTAGTCATCTCACCCGCCGCGGCAAGGTGTCGCTGGCGAATGCCTGTTCTTGAAACGATCCATTCATCAGATGTTTCAACACCATTGCGTGCTAACTCAACGGCTAATGCATCGTTGGTCAACACGCGGGTCGGCAAATAACTGCCCGTGGCGCTAATTCGTGAGTAGATTCTGGCGTCTTTCATCATTTTTGAATTACCGAAGTCAAAGCAGCCTGATTGGCCTGCGCTTGCTCATGGGCGTGGCTTTTGGTGAGCCCGGTGATCGTTGAGGAGATTCGCGCGAGCAATCCAGTCGCAACGGCGTCATGCGCCCGTTCCAATGCGTACCTAAAAGCATACTCGTCGGCTGAACCGTGACTTTTAAAAACAACACCTTTAAGCCCAAGCAACGCCGCACCGTTATGACGACGATTATCCACCCGGCGACGAAATCGATTTAACACTGGCCGAGCCAACAAACCCGCTAGCATCGTCAAAAAACTACGGTGAAACTCTTCCCGAATCATACTCGCGACCATGTGAGACAGCCCTTCGACTGATTTAAGCAAAACATTGCCCACAAATCCATCACAAACAACCACATCAACCGTGCCCTTGAAGATGTCATTACCCTCGACATTCCCAACAAAATTCAGCGAACTGGCTCTTAACAAGTCTGCGGCTTGTTTGACAATGTCATTGCCTTTTATGACCTCTTCGCCGATGTTAAGCAATCCGACCGATGGTAGTTCGGTTTCCTGCCCTCGCTGCGCAAGAGCCGTGCCCATGATGGCGAACTGCAATAAGTGTTCGGCTGAGCAGTCGACGTTGGCGCCTAGGTCCAAAACAGTGGTTGCACCGCCCTTCTGATTTGGCATGGCAGCGGCTATCGCTGGCCGGTCGATACCGTCGAGCGTTTTAAGCACATATCGTGAGATGGCCATTAGGGCACCGGTGTTACCCGCTGACACAAAAGCCTGAGCTCGCCCATCCTTGACCGCTTGGGCGGCAACACGCATGGAAGAATCTTTTTTGCGTCTTAAAGCAATCTCGACCGAGTCTTCCATGGTGATCACTTCAGAGGCGTGCAAAATCTCGAGGCGACCGTGTGTCACGTTAGGATAACGGGGTTGATGCTTTTTAAGTTCGCGACCAATCTCATCCTGTCGCCCGACCAAGAGCAGGACAGTCTCTGGGAACTGTTGGGCGAATGCTAGTGCGGCTGGTATGGTGACTGGTAAACCAATATCACCACCCATGCAATCGATCGCGATATGGACAGGTGTGCTCACGGGGCCTTTGAGGGCATCAGATGCCCATAGCTCACGTCAAGTACAAAGTTACTCGTCGGCCTTCGTCTTCAAAACCTTACGCCCACGATAAAACCCGTTTGGGCTGATGTGGTGACGCAGGTGTAATTCGCCCGTATTTGGCTCAATCGCCGTTGGCGGCGTCGAGATAAAATCATGCGAACGGTGCATACCGCGTTTGGAAGGTGACTTCTTATTTTGCTGAACAGCCATGATGACTCCTAAATTAGCGCGAATTGTAACGCGCTATCAATCTAAACACATTCTAAAAACAAATATGTCGACTTTCATCGACCCTTTAATGCTGCGAGCGAACCAAACGGCGAAACCCGAGTCGCGACTGGCTCTTCTTCAGCCGGCGACACCGCTGCCGAACAGTTGCTGTGTTTTGGCACATACGGCACAGCCAAAATCAACTGGTCTTCAATCAACTGCCCAATGTCAAAACGCGTGTCAGCCACTAACTCTTCTGGCGTATCCAGATCAAGGGGCTCGGCATCATTGGCATCTTTCAGTGCACTTTCTTGTCGAACCACATCAAATAACACCGACTCATCGACCGTGTAAGTCAGTGGTTGCATGCATCGCTGGCATGTCAGCCGTATTTGAGCCTGCACTTTCAAGACCACCTGAGGCTTACGCCCCAGTTGCATTTGACCCAGCAACGAAAACCAAACCACACCGGGCTCTTGCGCAACAGCCGCACTGACTTCTCGCACCAAAGGTTGCTCTGGCAGCCCTTCTATCAATCTCACTAAACGACGGATGGCAAACGCACCATCAACGCGCTGACTTTCGCTGGCGAATCGGCGTAAGTCAATCAATTTGGGCATGCCCCAATTCGCAAGGCAAGCCGCACGCCATGGCCGATCTTCTTCCCAAGGACGAACCGCACCAGTCTGATCGACAGCCATCACGAAAGTTCCACTATTGCTAGCATCCTAAGAAGTTGGCCCTGCGCAAGCAAGCGATTGAAATCGTCCCAACTGCCCGAGGTCTTTCGCACTGGCTAGCAAAGCCCGCTATCATAACGCCAAAACCATCTCCGAAACAAATGAGTGTGTTGCAAACAACCGATCGTCCGCCCCCTTTGATCCTTGCGTCGAGCTCGCCATATCGATCAGAGATGCTATCTCGCTTGGGTTTACCCTTCAAAACCGAGGCGCCTGAAATCGACGAAAGGCGAGAAATTGGGGAAACGCCCAAATCAACTGCCCGTCGTTTGGCCCTGCAAAAAGCCCTAAAAATTCTTTTGCATCAGCCTGATGCTGTCGTGATTGGCGCCGACCAAGTCCTTGATATCGATGGCCAAACATTGGGCAAACCCGGCTCACACGAAGCTGCCGTTAGGCAATTGACACGGCTCTCAGGCCGAGCGGTGACGTTCTACAGTGCTTTAGCGGTCGTTTGCGCCTCGGGTCGGCAAATATCAGTCATCGAGTGTCATGCATTGTTTAAGCCCTTAACGCTCTCTCAAATAGAGCGCTATCTCACCATTGAACGCCCCTTTGATGTGGCTGGCAGCGCCCGAGCCGAGGGCTTGGGCATTTCACTTCTGGATAAGCTCACCAGTGATGACCCCACAGCCATCATCGGCCTGCCACTGATACAACTCACGGCCATGCTTTCTCGCGCCGGACACAACCCTTTAAACCAACACGTATTGAGTCAACCATGACCGAGCCTGTTCCATCAGCGGCCAATAGTGGCACGCTGCACTTGATTCCCGTTGGCCTTTCAGAGCGACCGATCAATGATTGGTTGCCCACCGCTGCACAGCAAAAGGCCAGCGCGCTGCCTTCCTACATCGCTGAAAACGCAAAAACCGCTCGTGCGTTCCTCAAACAACTGCAGCTGACGCAACCGCTACAAGAAATCAATATCCATACCCTGACCGATAAAGCAGATGACGCCATGATTCGCCAATGGCTGACCCCGCTTTTGCGCGGCGAAGACATGGGCTTGGTTTCTGAGGCCGGATGTCCAGCGGTGGCTGACCCGGGCGCGCGCGTTGTTGCGCTCGCCCACCGTTTAAACATCAGGGTCAAGCCTTGGGTTGGGCCGTCATCCATATTGTTAGGCCTGATGGCCAGCGGTCTTGAAGGGCAACGATTTGCCTTCCACGGCTATGCCCCGGTGAAACCTGACGCCCGAAAGCAGCAACTCAAGCAGTGGGAACAAATCTCACTGCGACAAAAACAAAGCCAGTTGCTGATTGAGACACCCTATCGAAATGTCGCCATGTTTCAAAGCCTGATTGAGACCTTGGCGCTGCAAACGCGACTTTGTGTGGCAAGGGACCTAACGGGTGAGCACGAATGGGTCAGCACCCGTTCCATCGCCGATTGGCGACGCTTGCCAGCGCCAGACTTGGCTAGCTGGCCGACGCTTTTTTTGTTTCAGGCCTGAATCGAGCAATCAGCCAGGGCCCAGCCAACCGCCACGCCAACAACAGCAACATGACAGCACCGTAAACCAAAACCTCTGTGTAGTCGTTTTTGCCTGACTTGTGCCACCAGTAGTGGAGAATGACCAGAGCACCGATCAAATAAATCAAACGGTGCAATGTCTTCCAACGCTTGCCAAGCTCTCGCATGGCGCGTTGATTAGACGTCAGGGCGAGCACCAGCAGGGCCAAAAAGGCCAGCATCCCAACGGTGATAAATGGGCGATCGATCACGTCGCGCCACATCGAACCCACCACAAAGCCTTGGTCCCACCAAGCCCAAGTGATGGCGTGCAAGGCTGCGTAAAAAAAGGCAAACAATCCGCAGGTGCGGCGTAACCTAATAAGGGCGGGCTGATTAAGCACGTCGCGTATCGGACTGACCGATAGCGTTACCAAAAGGCAAACCAACGCCCAGGTGCCCGAGGATCGCGTTAAAAACTCCATGGGATTGGCTGTCAGCTCACCTTGCCAGCCGAGCCAAAACCACCGTAACAGTGGCAAAAGGCCGAGCAACAGCAAGACCGGCTTGTAACGATCGACGGTGAGGGCCGAGAGCCTAGACACTGGCGATACTAGCGCTAGTAATTTTTTGTCAAATCCATGCCGGCATACAAACTGGCCACTTGGTCGGCATAGCCGTTAAACATCTGCGTTGGACGCTTGGGCGTGAAAAAGCCTCCCTCACCAATGCGACGCTCAGTCGCCTGCGACCACCTCGGGTGCTGCACGTTGGGATTAACGTTGGCATAAAAGCCGTACTCAGCGGCAGCGGCTGCCACCCAACTGGTAAGCGGTTGCTTTTCTGTCACACGGATTTTGACGAGAGACTTTGCAGACTTGAATCCATACTTCCATGGCACCACCAGCCTGACAGGTGCCCCGTTTTGATTGGGTAAAACCGTGCCGTAAACACCAAATGTCAATAGCGTTAAGGGATGCATGGCTTCGTCCATGCGCAGTCCTTCGCGATAAGGCCAGTCGATTACCGAAGAACTCAATCCCTTCATCACATCGGGCTGCATATCGGTAACGAACTCAACATACTTCGCATTACCCGTGGGCTGAACTTTACTCAGTAGCGCTGACAAGGGGTAGCCTATCCATGGAATCACCATCGACCACCCTTCCACACAACGCAGGCGGTAAACCCGATCCTGCATGGGCGATAGGCTGAGCAAATCCTCAAGACCATAGATGCCGGGTTTGGCAACCTCACCCTCGATCTGAACAGACCACGGCTGAACTTTCATGGCGCCCGCGTATTTGGCAGGATCTGCTTTGTCTAGACCGAACTCATAAAAATTGTTGTAAGTGGTGACATCTTTTTGGCTTGTCAGCGCTTCCATGCTGACATAGTCGAAGTTTGCTTTGGCGGGTAAAGGCGCCAACTCTGACTGCTGATTGCGCTGCGCCATGGCACTCGAGAACGGCAGTGCGCCAGTAGCGGCCATCAAGGTGCCGCTCGCTAACAATTGTCGGCGCTGTGTCCAAACGCGTTGTGGCGTGATTTCGCTGCTTTTTGGCTCAGGGTATTTATAACGAGTCATCTCAAATCTCCATGGGTGCCCAAGGTCGGGTCTTTGTGCTTAACCACTGATTCACACTCAAAACGTCATGCATCAAAGCTTGATGGGGCTGTTGGCGTAATGCCTTCTCTGGATGGGCGCCGTAGGACACACCCAACCCATGCACGCCCGCGTTGGCGGCCATCTGTAAGTCATGTGAGGTGTCTCCCACCATGATGACCGATGATTTTTCCACGCCGACAACATTCATAATTTCATACAGCATACCTGGGTGAGGCTTGCCAAATGTTTCATCAGCGCACCGAGTGGCCATAAAGAAATCTCCAATACCAGTGTTGCGCAAGACACGGTCCAAACCAACCCGGCTTTTGCCCGTGGCCACCGCAAGCGCGACGCCATCTTGGCGCAGCGCTTCGAGCATCTCGGGTACGCCTTCAAACAAAACAAGCTTGGGATCGCGACTCAGGTAGTGATAACGGTAACGCTCTAAAAAATAAGGTCGCTTTTCGTCAGTCAGTTCAGGCACAGCGTGATTCAGTGCCGGCTCCAGTGATAATCCGATCACCCAGCTCGCTTGCTCATCGTCAGGAACAGGTAGCCCTGAATCGACACAAGCCGCTTGAATGGCTCGCACAATATCAACCGTTGAATCCATCAACGTGCCATCCCAATCAAACACAACCAGCGAATAATCACTCATTTCGACTCATCCGTCATTTCTCGAACAAAGGCATGGGCTTTTTCAAAAAGCGCGGGCACGGGTGCCTCTAAGGTCAATGCCTCACCCGTCGAGGGGTGAACCAAAGACAACGTTCGAGCATGTAAAAACATTCGAGAGAATCCATTTTGCTTGAAAAAATCCCGTGTCTGGTCATTACCGTACTTGTCATCGCCCACAATGGGATGACCCGTCGACGCCAAATGCACCCTGATCTGATGGGTCCGCCCCGTTCTTAGTTCCGCATCGACCAAGGAATATTTGGCCAATCGGCTCAAACATGACACGATCGTGTGGGCCGACTGACCGTCTTGATCGACTTTGACGCGGCGCTCACCGCTAACGGTATTCCATTTGGTCAAGCCAAGCCTGATGTGTTGGCGATCGTTGAGAAACCGACCTTCAACGAGTGCCACATAATGTTTGCGAACTTGCCCATCGCGCATGAGCTGATGCAACGCAACCAGTGTTTGTCGCCGCTTAGCCAGCATCAAAAGACCAGAGGTGTCTCGATCCAGTCGGTGAACGAGCTCAAGAAAAGCCAATTCAGGGCGAGCCGACCGAAGAGACTCGATCACGCCATGTGAAACGCCACTGCCGCCGTGCACCGCCACGCCAGGCGGCTTATCGATCACCAATAAGCCGTCATCCTCAAAAACAATTGAAAAAGTTTTGGCGGGCGCGCGGTGCGCCGTTGGGCTGGGCTGAGACATTCGAAAGGGCGGTATCCGGATGACATCGCCCACCTGAATACGATAATCGACCGCCGTGCGCCCCTTATTGACCCGGACCTGACCGCCACGAACCGCCTTATATAAGTGACTCTTAGGAACCCCTTTGCACAGACGGATCAAGAAGTTGTCTAAGCGCTGGCCATCATGGGACGGCGTGACTTCAACCCATTGGATGAGAGGCCTTGAAACACCCTTCTCTTTTTCGATCATGACAGTGATCTACTCATAATCGCTACCCAGTGTCTTGAAAACAAGCATATAATCCATTGAGCCCAAAAAGGTCTGAATTTTTTTTCAATGTTGAGTCGCTTAAATAACAGCGTTCTCCATCGAATGGTGCCATTGTAACGACAGCACGTTCAGACTTGGGTGACCGATGCTCGATCCGAAACGATCTGGGCGCAAACGACGAATAAAATCGAAAGAAGAAACTATCAAATTTCTTATATTGGGCAGACAATTTGTCCAATGTTGTCAGCGTTTTAACCTGGTATTTTTGTGTTGATTGATTACCGGCTAAAAAACAAGGATAGCGGCCCTTTCAGGGCCACGCTGGCCTAACGAACACAACACTCGCCTCTGAGCGAGTGTCGTTGTACGCGTACATCCGTTTCATTTCCTCACGATAGCGTGATCGGTCTCTCTGGGCTGCGCGGCCTTTTTGCGCGCTAACTTACGGAGAATTTGAATGAAACGCATGTTATTTAACGCGACGCACCAAGAAGAATTACGCGTGGCAATCGTCGATGGGCAAAAACTTGTCGACCTTGATATCGAAACCGCTGGCCGAGAACAACGCAAAGGCAATATTTACAAAGCCGTCATCACCCGAATCGAACCGGGTTTGGAAGCCTGCTTTGTCAACTACGGCGAAGAGCGCCACGGTTTTTTGCCCTTCAAAGAAGTGGCACGAACATACTTCAAAGAAGGTATTGACGTTCGAACCGCACGCATCCAAGATGCCTTGCGTGAAGGCCAAGAACTGATCATCCAGGTTGAGAAAGAGGAGCGCGGTAACAAAGGCGCGGCACTCACGACTTTCATTTCACTGGCTGGCCGTTATTTGGTTTTAATGCCCAACAACCCACGTGGTGGCGGAGTCTCGCGTCGCGTTGAAGGCGAAGAACGCCAAGAATTACGTGAAGCGATGGAACAGCTCGATACCCCTCAGGGCATGAGCATCATTGCTCGTACAGCCGGCATTGGGCGATCAGCCGAAGAACTGCAGTGGGATCTTTCTTATTTGATGCAACTTTGGGGTGCGATTGATGGCGCGGCCAAAGGCAATGCCGCACCGATTTTGATTTACCTTGAATCAAGCTTGGTCATTCGCGCGATCCGGGATTACTTCTCGCCCGACATCGGTGAGATTTTGATTGATACCGACGATATTGCCGACCAAGCCACGGCTTTTATGAGCGTGGTCATGCCCGATAACGTTCAGCGCGTCAAACGGTATCAAGATGACGTGCCTTTATTCTCACGTTTTCAAATCGAACACCAAATTGAAACCGCTTACTCACGTCACGTTGATCTGCCGTCAGGTGGATCAATCGTTATCGATCACACCGAGGCACTTGTGGCCATCGATGTGAACTCAGCACGCTCAACGCGTGGTGCCGACATCGAAGAGACAGCAACACGCACAAACCTAGAGGCCGCCGAAGAGGCCGCTCGCCAGCTCAGACTTCGAGATCTCGGTGGCTTGATTGTCATCGACTTCATCGACATGGAAGACAGCCGCAATCAGCGCGCCGTCGAGCAAACACTTCGTGACGCACTACATGTCGACCGCGCGCGAGTCCAAATGGGCAAGATTTCACGCTTTGGTCTGATTGAACTGTCACGCCAGCGTCTGCGCCCCGCTTTAAACGAAGGCTCGCACATTACCTGCCCACGTTGTAACGGCACTGGTGTCATTCGTGACGCCGAATCAAGCGCCTTAAACGTTTTACGTTTGTTGCAAGAAGAGTCAATGAAAGAAAACACGGCTGCCGTACACGCCCAGGTGCCTGTCGAAGTCGCCACTTTCCTTCTCAATGAAAAGCGCGCTGATATCACCAAGATGGAAGCGCGGCTTAAAGTCAACCTGCTGATCATCCCCAACAAGCACATCGAAACCCCGCATCACATCATCGAACGGCTGCGTCACGATGACCCGCGCCTTGAAGATGTCAAGACCAGCTTTGAGCTGCTTGAAGCGCCGTCCACCAATTTGGCTTGGGCGCCAAAGGAGCTTGATACCAAAACAAAGCCTGAGGCATTGGTTAAAGGCGTCACGCCAGCACAACCCGCACCGGCTCCCACACCACGGCCTGTGAAAGGCTTGGCCTCAGCTCAAATCAGTGATGGTGCATCGGGTGGCTTGTTCAAAACGATTGGCGCTTGGATCAGCAAGCTATTTGCCAGCGAACCAGAAGCTGCAGCAGTTGCCGCACCCCCCACAAAAGAACCGTCCTCACGAAACGCTCGCAGCAACAACGGCCAGCGCAATCGACGTGGCCGCTCAGATAACCGCCGCACCGATCGAAATGCCACGGGCGACAAAATAGAAGATAAAGCAGTGAGTCAAACCGTGGCTGCTATCGCAGCGCCTATCGAAGACTCAGATGTCGGCGAAAACGGTCCACGCGCTCGTCGCAACCGACGTGGACGCGGACGTTCCAAACAAAACCAGACCGAACTAGCCACAAGCACCGACGAACGCTTGAACGACCCAGCAGGCCCTGTTACCGATGAAGCTTTGGTCACCAGCGTATTAACTGACGCCAGCCAGCCAGGCCTGAACGCTGACAGCACAACCACCGACGAAACAACTGAAAAGCCTCGTCGTCGCAGCCGTCGTGGTCGCCGTGGACGCCGTACGGGTGACAGCACAAGCAACGACGATTCCACAAACGGGCAGGACGATGACTCAAGTGCCGTTGAAACGGCGGCACCCGATCAAGCGCCTGAGTCCGAGACGACGTCATTAGCCGCTCCAGCGCACACAACACCAGTCATTGCGATCGCTGCACCAGTCGTGGTTACAGCAGCTGTCGCCGAAGTCGTGACCGAAGTTGCGACCGAAGTTGCCACACAAGCGCCCACACCTGTGGTGGTTGCTGAGGTGGCAACAGAAGCCGTGGCCCCAGTGGTTGAGCCAGCGGTTGAGCCAGTTGAAACACCAGCAGTTGAAGAAGCGGCTGCGGTTAATCAGCCGGTTCTCACACAGGTGGTCACAACGGCCATTGAGTCAGCACCCGCAACATCAGTTGCGCAGCCCATGGCCGAACAGCCAGAGGCCCAAGCCCCAGCAGCACCACAACCAGTCACACCACCAGCCAGCAAAGAAGCATTGATTGCCTTGGTGAGCCAAGCGGGTCTGCAGTGGGTGGAAAGCGACGCAACACGTGTTGAGCAAGCGCAGCAAACGATTCGCTCGCAAACACAGGTCCGTTTTGGTCGTGAACCAAAGCAAGCAACCTTGGTCGCGGCTCCAACATTGGTTCAAGTCGAAACCCGCACGCCGATGTAGTGCGATGGGTGGGGCATTGCCCCACCCATTCATGACCCAAACGGTGTTTAGCCCACGATGTTTGACGCACGATATTTAACGGATGCATTTGGCCGTAAAAAAACCCAGCCTAAACTTTTAAGCTGGGTTTTTTATGGCCAAATGCCCGTCTACTGTCTGGCTGGTGTTACTTCCATAGCTAAGCTGATTTTGCTGTTGGCACATCAACCGACTGGTTCATAAAAAGACCCATCATCCTTGCCAGTTCTTCGCGCAACTGACGACGGTCCACAACCCTGTCGATGGCACCCTTTTGCATTAAAAATTCCGAGCGCTGAAATCCTTCAGGCAGTTTTTCTCGAACCGTTTGTTCAATAACTCGAGGTCCGGCGAAGCCGATAAGAGCTCTTGGCTCTGCAATGACGACGTCGCCAACGAAGGCAAAGCTTGCCGACACACCGCCCATGGTGGGGTCAGTTAAAACGCTAAAGAAAGGCAGTCGCTTAGCGGCAAGCTGCGTCAAAGCAGCGTTGGTTTTGGCCATTTGCAGCAAAGAAAACAAGCTCTCCTGCATGCGAGCGCCACCAGAGGCCGCGACGCAAATAAATGGTGTTCTTTGATCAAGGGCCGCTTTCACACCGCGTGCAAACCGCTCCCCGACCACAGATCCCATCGAACCACCCATGAAGTCAAATTCGAAACAAGAGAGCACACAGGGCACACCGTGAATGGCCCCTGACATGGTCACCAGCGCATCGGTCTCACCCGTTTGTTTGGTTGCCTCTTGCAGCCGTTCGGGATACTTGCGAGAGTCGCGAAACTTCAATGGATCCATTGATCGTGTGGTCTGACCGATTTCTTGACGCCCTTCGACGTCAAGTAAAGAATCAATACGGGCGCGAGCACCGATTCGCATGTGATGATCACATTTTGGGCACACATGGAGGTTGGCGGCCAAATCCTCGTTGTACAAGACAGATTCGCAGGACGGGCACTTGACCCACAGCCCTTCAGGCACACGCCGGGCATTGGGATCAACGTTTTTATTGATGCGTGGTGGTAGTAGTTTTTCTAACCAGCTCATTTTTTTATCCGTTGGCTTGGAACGCAATCAAAAGGCTCAATGGCCGGATGGCCCTAGGCCAGTTGGCGAGCCGATTGTTCGAGTGCCAGACGTATGTCACTTAACCAAGCGCATCCGGCCTCGATTGCTGCCTGGGTCTGCTCGCCCTTCTCGCAAGGCTGATAGGCCTTATTCATGACATCAATGAGTTTGCTACCGATAACCACTGCATCAGCCACTTCGGCAACTTTGGCCGCCGTCACAGCATCACCGATACCGAACCCAACGCCCACGGGGATCGAAACGTATTCGCGGATGCGTGCCAACTGTGCGGCAACATCGGCCGTATCTAGGTGGCCAGCACCAGTGACGCCGCGTAAAGAAACGTAGTATACGTATCCTTTGGCAATCTGGCTCACCGCCTCAATGCGCGCTTGGGTTGAGGTGGGAGCCAGCAAAAAAATCGGTGCCAACTCGTGTGCCGCCAACATTTCGCCAAATTCCACAACCTCTTCTGGCGGATAATCCACGACCAAGACACCATCCACACCAGCAGCAGCAGCTCTTTGAACAAACTCAGCTTGTCCCATGCGTTCAATCGGGTTGGCGTATCCCATCAAAACAATCGGCGTTTCCGTGTCTGTTTGGCGGAAATCGTTGACCATCGACAAAACATGGCTCAGACCCACGCCTTGAGCAATCGCATGCTCAGCGGCTTTTTGAATAATTGGCCCATCAGCCATCGGATCAGAAAACGGGATACCCAATTCAATGATGTCAGCCCCGGCTTTAACCAAACCATGCATCAATGGCACTGTCGACTCGGGCAAAGGGTTGCCAGCCGCGATGTACGGAATCAGCGCCGCGCGAGATGAGGCTTGGGCTTTAGAAAAGGCAGTGGTGATACGCTCAATAGTCACGTTGATTCCTACTTAAAGACCGATGCCAGCTTGTTGAGCCACGGTGTTGATGTCTTTGTCACCGCGCCCTGACAAATTCACGAGGATGACTTGATCCTTGGACAGCGTTGGCGCCAAACGCGCAGCCTCAGCCAAGGCGTGCGCCGTCTCTAAAGCCGGAATGATGCCTTCGATGCGGCAGCACTTATGAAAAGCTTCTAGTGCCTCATCATCAGTAATGCCAACATAGGAGGCACGACCTGAGTCTTTTAACCAAGCATGCTCTGGGCCTACGCCAGGGTAATCCAGTCCAGCAGACACGGAGTGCGTCTCACGGACCTGCCCATCTTTGTCTTGAATGACGTATGTGCGGTTACCGTGTAAAACACCCACTTGACCCGCAGACAACGAGGCCGCATGTTGCCCCGTCTCAATGCCATGACCCGCTGCTTCAACACCGACTAGCTTGACGCCTTCGTGCGACAAATAGGGATGGAAAATACCCATGGCATTTGAGCCACCACCCACGCAAGCCACCACGTAATCCGGTTGCTTACCGGCATACTTTGGCATTTGCTCAATCGACTCCTCACCAATAACCGAATGAAAGTTACGTACCATCATGGGGTAGGGATGCGGCCCGGCCACCGTGCCGATAATGTAGAAAGTGCCTTCAACGTTGGTGACCCAGTCACGCAATGCCTCGTTTAAAGCATCTTTTAGTGTCTTGGAGCCCGACTCAACCGGCACCACTGTTGCGCCCAGTAACTTCATACGAAAAACGTTAGGAGCCTGACGCTTCACGTCTTCGCTGCCCATGTAAATGATGCACTCCATGCCGTAGCGTGCACACACCGTCGCGGTTGCAACACCGTGTTGACCCGCTCCTGTTTCGGCAATGATACGCGTCTTACCCATGCGACGAGCCAACATGGCTTGCCCGAGGCTATTGTTGATTTTGTGGGCACCGGTGTGATTTAAGTCTTCGCGTTTGAACCAAATTTGGGCACCACCGAGCTCTTCCGACCAGCGGCGAGCGTGGTACACAGGTGTCGGTCTGCCAACAAAATGTTTGAGCTCGCTGTGAAACTCAGCCAAGAACTCAGGATCGTGTTGGTAACGTGCGTAGGCCTCACGCAACTCTGCCAAAGCATGCATGAGCGTTTCCGCCACAAAAACGCCACCGTAGGGGCCGAAGTGACCTGTTGCATCAGGAAAATCGTAAGGTTTCACAGCCAGTGCCTCCGAAAGGGCGGTTCGTATTTATTAATCAATTTTAGCAGTCTCAAACCCGTGAGGGTGAGAACTCAACGTCGCTGCACGGAAATAACCCCAACAACGCAAGAAAGGGCTTTATTTGCCCGTTGCAGGTTCGCCCCGTCAGAAACCATCACGGTAAACACCATGTGCGCCAATGACCCTTTGCTTTGGGTATTAACCGCCACAACATTTAATCTCAACCGGGCAAATACTTCAGACAAATCGCGCAGCAAACCCTCACGATCTTGGGCTCGCACCACCACATCGACAGGATACAGGTTGTCAGTCGTGTCACCCCAAGAAACCTCAATCACGCGTTCGAGATGGCGACGCTGAAGCTGCAAATAACTCGTGCAATCCGAGCGATGTACAGAAACACCCCGGCCACGGGTAATAAAACCGCCGATTGGGTCAGGTGGTGCGGGCCGGCAACAGCGTGCGAGTTGCGTCATCAGCGAACCCACCCCTTGAACCAATACCCCTGAGCGCGATTGCACTTCTCGGTGGGGTTGTCGCTCAAGAAGCGCTGTGCTTGGATCGACTGGGTTTTCATCGGCGCGGGGATGAAATACCGCGTCGATTTGGCGCAGGCTAAATGCTTCTTTTGACACAGCCACATACAGATCATCAGCGTGTGCAAACCCCAACTGCTGGGCCAATTGCTCAAGGTTAACGGCCGTTTTACCCAGTCTATGCAACTCTTTTTCAACCAGCGCCTGGCCTTGCGTCATGCGCTGCTGCAACTCGATGGCGTTAAACCAGGCCCGCACTTTAGCACGCGCACGCGGACTGGCTAGATAGCCCAACTGTGGATTAAGCCAGTCGCGCGATGGGCCACCTGCTTTGGTGCTCAGGATCTCAACCGTTTGACCCGTCTGCAAACGCGTGTGTAAAGGGACCAACTGCCCCTCGACTTTGGCCCCACGGCAACGGTGCCCCAGATCGGTGTGCAAGTGATAGGCGAAGTCAACTGGTGTCGAGCCTTGAGGCAGTTCAATCACCCGAGCCTGAGGTGAAAGCACGTAAATACGATCTGACTCCGTTTGCAGCTTAGGCATCTGCCCCTGATCGCTGCCGGCATCTGTTTGCCAAGCCAAAAGCTGACGCATCCAAGCCAGCTGTCGATCATCGGTGCCCGACATGCCGCCTTGACTCACCGGCGCCCCAGTTTCCTTGTAGCGCCAATGCGCCGCCATCCCGTGCTCTGCGAAATCGTGCATGGCTTGTGTGCGAATTTGCACTTCAAAAGCGCGACCGTCTTGATCGGTAACGACAGTATGTAAAGATCGATAGCCGTTGGGTTTGGGTCGCGAAATGTAATCATCAAACTCGTCACCGACGGGTGACCAGTGCGCATGAACAAGACCCAACACGGCATAACACTGCTTCTCATCAGAAACAATCACTCGCAAGGCACGTAAATCATAAAGATGATCAAAATCGATCTCTTTCTTCTGCATCTTGTTCCAGATGCTGTAAATGTGTTTTGGTCGACCTGTGATGGTGGCTGCAATACCAGATTGCATGGTCAGGCTTTCAAGTTGAGCCATTATTTGGTCAATAAACAGTGTCCGCTCAGCGCGCTTTTCCTCAAGTTTCTTGGCAATGTTGCGGTATTGGACCGGATCCAAGAGCCGAAAAGCCAAGTCCTCCATTTCCCACTTGATCTGCCAGATACCCAGGCGATTGGCCAAAGGGGCATACAAATCCAGTGTCTCTCGAGCGTAGCTTGGCGCTGATTCGGTTTTCTGCTTAACCAACCACCGCAGGGTCTGTAGTCGTGAGGCGAGGCGAACCAACACAATCCGAAGGTCGGCAGCCATTGCAAGCAACATTTTTCGCAACATTTCTTTTTGCGAATCTCGCTCAACGCGATCGGCGCTGGCGCTGGCGTCGGTTGCCTCACGCGCCAAATCCCCAAGCTTTAAGAGAGCCCGAGTGCCTTTGACCAATCGACTTAAATCGACACCAAAAGACTGTTCAACAGGATCAGCTCCTTTGCCCACATCGTCTGGCAAGGCCAACAACAAAGCCGTGGCACGGGTTGCCGAATCGGTGTGCATTTGCGCCAAAATCAGCGCGACTTGCGCGCAATGATCAATCAGCGGCTCATCGGCTGGCGTTCGGGCAGGTTCATACTTATCGTTGACCCATGCGGCAACTTGGACCATTAAATCGGCCCCAGCCGCTGGCAGGTCAGCTTGCCAGCCCTTTAAAAGGGTCGGATCGCCCAGATCAATCAGGTTATCCATCGAGCCTCAAGCATGGGACATGGGTCGGGCCACGCCCGACCGCTTTTGGGCGAACTAGACAGCTGCCGTCACCACAATCTCAACTTTGAAATTGGGATTGGCAAGCCGGGATTCGATCGTGGCACGTGGCGGTGCGTTACCTTCTGCGACCCAAGCATCCCACGCCTTGTTCATGCCAGAAAACTCTGCCATGTTGGCCACAAAAATTTGCGCCATCAAGATACGCGATTTGTTGGTGCCCGCTTTTTGTAGCAAGCCATCAATGATGGCCAACACTTGCTCGGTCTGACCCGTGATGTCCAATGAGTCATCTTCGGGCACTTGCCCCGCTAGATAAGCCACCCCGTTGTATATCGCCATATCAGAGAGTCTTGCGCCGACATTGACGCGTTCGATTGGGTTCATGGTCAAAATACCTCTTGTAAGTGTTTGAGTAAATTTTTAGCCGACAGGCGATGCGTTGCCCGCAAAATTAAACAGCGGGTAGTGATTTTATAGGCGGCAGATTAAAAACCTGACGCAGGTACGCAAGGTAGGCCGGGTCGTCACACATGGTTTTTTCTGGCGCATCCGATACTTTAGCCACCGGCTGCCCATTGCAACGCACCATTTTCATGACAATTTGTAATGGCTGTGGGCCCAAATCATTGGTCAAGTTGGTGCCAATACCGAACGACACGCGGCAACGGCCGGAGAACTGCCGTGCAATTTCAATGGCCAACGGAAATGTTAAAGCATCAGAAAACACCAGCACCTTGGTGCGCGGGTCAACGCGATTGGCTTGGTAGTGGGCAATCATCCGCTCGCCCCAAGCAAATGGATCGCCGGAGTCGTGTCGAGCACCATCAAAGAGCTTGCAAAAGAACATATCAAAATCGCGCAAGAAAGCGTCCAAGCCGTACACATCGGACAGCGCGATACCCAAATCGCCGCGGTATTCACGCGCCCAAGTATCCAGAGCAAACATTTGCGAGTCGCGCAACCTCGGGCCCAAAGCTTGGCAAGCCTGCAAATACTCATGACCCATGGTTCCCATGGGTGTGACCCCATGTCTCATGGCCATCAAAACATTACTGGTGCCCGCAAAATGTGAACCCATTGATGTTTGAAGGATACGGATCACCTCTTCGTGCCAGCGTTGCGAAAACCGTCGGCGTGTCCCGTATTCAGCAACCCGGAAAGACTTTAAATCAGGTTGATTAAAGACCAACTGGATTTTTTCGTGCAAGCGCCGGCGACCCTCTTCCCACTCGGGCTGAGGCGAGGCATGCCGAAAAAACACCTCATTGACGATGGCAAGAACGGGGATTTCAAAAAGAATGGTGTGTAACCAAGGGCCTTTGACCAAAATATCGATTTCACCGTTACGGTTGCCATCCTCCGCGGTGATGCAGTGCCTAGGCAGGTGAAAAAGTCTCAAAAAATCAATGAAGTCGCTCTTAACAAAGCGAAGTTCGCTGAGATACAACAATTCTTCTTCGGCGAATTTCAGTACGCATAAGGCATCAATTTCAGCATTGATCTCGTCTAAATAAGGACGTAAATCGACATTGGGCGTGCGGCATTGAAACCGATACTCCACTTGTGCGGCAGGAAAATGATGCAGCACGACCTGCATCATCGTAAATTTGTACAGGTCGGTGTCTAGCAAAGAACGAATGATCATGAAGCGGAGGTCTTTTCAGTTAGCGCCATGGGCGCAAAGTTAGCATAGGACACTTCTGATTTTAGGGACATCGTAAAGCAATCCAGCGCTTTGGGTAAAATCAATGGCATTAATCACTTAAAAATCACTGCGATCATCATGACTCACGTCGTTACCGAAAACTGTATCAAGTGCAAATACACAGACTGCGTGGACGTTTGTCCGGTGGATTGTTTCAAGGAAGGTCCCAATTTTTTGGTGATCGACCCTGAAGATTGTATCGATTGCGCTGTTTGCATTCCCGAGTGCCCTGCCAACGCCATATACGCCGAAGAAGACGTGCCACAAGATCAAATCGATTTTATTGCCTTGAATGCTGAATTGTCGCCAAAGTATCAAACCATCAGTCGGACCAAAGCGCCCTTACCCGATGCAGACCAATGGAACGGTGAAATTGGTAAACTAAAATTGCTCGAACGGTAATCGGTAACGCCTTAACCATGACGGATTCTACCGCTCAAGACAAATATACCCAACAAACCATTGTTGGCGTTCACACTTGGCAGTCTCCCGCTTTGATTTCAGTTCAGGTCACGAGACCCGCAGGATTTGATTATTTACCCGGCCAATTTGCTCGGATTGGTCTACCGGAGGCTGTTGGCCAATCAGAACCCGCTCTGTGGCGCGCTTACTCAATGGTTTCTCACCCCAGTGAAAACATCCTTGAGTTTTTAAGTGTCACCGTCATCGACGGTGCGTTCAGTCCAAAATTGGCCTCACTCAAACCAGGCGATGCGATATGGGTCGAAAAAGCACCCTTTGGGTTTCTAACATTGGAGCGGTTTTCAACCGCTAAAACGCTTTGGCTCGTCGCCACAGGCACTGGCCTGTCGGCCTACTTGCCCATGTTGAAAGATTCAAAAATCTGGCAACAATTTGAGAAAGTGGTGTTGGTTCACGGGGTGAGGCAAGCCCAGGAACTCACCTACAAATCAGACATTGAAGCCATCGCTGGCGCAAACCAAGCGTTGATTTACCTACCGATCTTCTCGCAAGCCCCTTGGTCAGACGGCCTTTACCCCCCAAGCCGCATCACGTCGGCTTACGAAAACGGGCAACTTGAGCGCGCTGCCGGGCGGCAACTCGACCCGGAAGACAGCCGCATCATGCTGTGCGGTAATCCAGCCATGGTGAGCGGCATGCGCGCCATGTTGCAAGAGAGAGGTTTTGCGGCGGGTCGCCGTGGCAACCTTGGCACCTTGGCTGTTGAGAATTACTGGTAGCTTGGCGTGACCACAACACCGAGCCCATTGGTTGATTCGCTAAATGCGCTTCTGCCCCAAACACAGTGTACTAAGTGTGGTTACGACGGCTGTTTGCCCTACGCCCAAGCCATGGCGCTGGGTCAAGCCGACATCAATCGCTGCCCACCGGGTGGCGACGCTGGCGTGGCCAAATTAGCCGCCCTCTTAAACAAACCCATCCGCCCGATAGACCCTGACTGCGGTCAACATGAGCCACTACAAGTTGCTGTCATAGAGGAAGAGCACTGCATTGGTTGCACGCTTTGCATACAGGCTTGCCCGGTGGATGCCATCATCGGCGCCAATAAAAAAATGCATACCGTTCTCTCCGACTGGTGCACGGGCTGTGACCTGTGCGTTGCCCCGTGCCCGGTTGATTGTATTGTGATGATACCCGTGCAACCCATCACCACTTGGTCTGATAAACAAGCGCAAGTTGCACGAACACGCTTCGAAGCGCGCGAGCGTCGCCTGCAACACAAAGCAAACGTTGCTCGCGAAATCCCAAAAGCAGCGACTACCGATAAGCAGGCGGTGATTGCTGCCGCCCTAGCGCGTGCCCGATCGCGCCGAGTAACGCCATGAACAAAACCAAAAGAGAAGCCATTTTTGCTCGATTTGAGCAAGCCAACCCCAAACCAACCACAGAGCTTGAATACGCCAGCGTTTTTCAACTGTTAATCGCTGTCATTCTCTCAGCGCAAGCCACTGACAAATCCGTAAACTTGGCCACTAGAGCCTTGTTTAAATCACACGGCACACCAAAAAAAATGTTGGCACTCGGTGTGACTGGGTTAACGCCCTATATCAAAACCATTGGGTTATTTAGAACCAAAGCCAAAAATGTGATTGCCACCTGCCAAGCCTTGGTTGAACAACACAACAACGAAGTACCCCGAAGCCGAGAGGCTTTGGAGGCTTTGCCCGGTGTTGGTCGTAAAACAGCGAACGTGGTGTTGAACACCGCCTTTGGCGAACCGACCATGGCCGTCGACACTCACATCTACCGTGTGTCCAACCGAACAGGTATCGCACCCGGTAAAACCGTGCTGGCCGTGGAAAAAGCACTTGAGAAGTTTGTACCTGCTCAGTACCAACTCAATGCCCATCACTGGCTCATTCTTCATGGCCGTTATGTCTGCATGGCCCGCACACCAAAGTGCGAAGTCTGTGCTATTGCGGATCTGTGCGAGTACAAACCAAAAGACAAAACGACAGCCAAAAAGACAGCCGCCAAGAAAGTCATCAAAAAAGCCATCAAAAAAGTGACCAAAAAAGTTTTGAAGATCACCTCAAAAAAACTGACCGCTTAAACGTAAACTATCGAATACTTATTGAGTACTCGTCTTTTTGGGGAAACAAAAATGGCATTCAGCGTTCAACACGCCAGCGACCAAGCGTTTGTTCATAATGGCCTGCGTCCTTACTTCGATTACCGTGATCTAGGCATTAAAACGAGCACCAACGGAATGGCTATCATGCATGTTATTCGTGCTCATGAGGGTGGCCATGCCACCGGCCAGTGGCATTGTCACCATGTGCAGTTGCAGATCGTCTATGTTTTAAAGGGATGGGCGATTTTTGAATATGAGGGTCATGGCGAGCACAAGTTGATTGCTGGCTCCTGCGTGCACCAGCCGCCCGGTATTCGCCATCGTGAAATCGCCCATTCCGACGACCTTGAATTGATCGAGATCGTGTTGCCCGGTGAGTTCGAGACGGTGGTGCTGGACTAGCGCGCACGACATCGCCATTTGTTGAATACAATTTCGATTAAATAAACCACTGGATTACGTATTAATCTTGTGGTGATGAGCATTGGTATTGTCAACCTAACGTCACCCGTTCGACCCGATAAATTGTTCAGCCCCCCGAAGGAAACATCCATGACCGAAGCCGTGAAGATTCATCATTTGCACGTGGCACCCGTTTTAAAAGCATTCATTGAAAACGAAGTGCTGCCGGGCACAGGTGTTGACACCGCTGCGTTTTGGGCGGGATTTGATTCACTGGTTAGCGATTTGGCTCCTAAAAACTTGGCACTGCTCAAAAAAAGAGACGAGTTGCAAACAGCACTTGATCAATGGCACCAAGCGAATCCTGGCCCAATCTCCAACATGGCGGCTTACAGGACTTTCCTAACCTCAATTGGCTACCTCGTTGAGCCGCCTGCTGCATGCCAAGCAACCACGACAAACGTGGATGATGAATTGGCTTTGCAGGCAGGCCCACAGTTGGTCGTTCCTATTTTGAACGCGCGCTATGCACTAAACGCGGCCAACGCACGCTGGGGCTCACTCTACGACGCTCTGTATGGCACTGATGCCATCAGCGAGGACGGTGGTGCTGAGCGCGCGGGTGGTTACAACCCCGCCCGTGGCGCAAAGGTCATTTCATATGCCCGCCAATTTTTAGATCAAGCCGCCCCATTGGCATCCGGATCACACGCCCAAGCCACCGGTTACACCATCAGCGATGGACAACTACACGTCACCCTCGATAACGGCCAGTCCGTGGGCTTAACAAACAAGACGCAGTTTGTTGGTTTCAATGGTCAAGCCAGCGCGCCGACCCATATCTTGCTCAAAAATAACGGCCTGCACATTGATGTCGTGATTGACCGGCAAACAGCGATCGGTCAATCGGACGCCGCTGGCGTGGCTGACGTGGTGCTGGAGTCCGCGTTATCGACCATCTTGGACCTTGAAGATTCAGTCGCTGCCGTAGACGCTCTAGACAAAGTGGCGGGCTATCGCAATTGGTTGGGTATTTTAAAAGGCACCTTGACTGAAACGTTCAACAAAGGCGGCAAATCGCTGACTCGATCGCTGAATCCTGATCGCGTCTATCAAGGTGCCGATGGTCAGCCCGTGACCTTGCATGGTCGCTCGCTCATGTTTTTACGCAATGTTGGACACTTGATGACCAACCCAGCGATTCACTACGAAACGGCGACTGGTGAACGCAAGGAAATCCCAGAAGGCATTTTGGATGCGGTGGTCACGACTGCGATCGCCATGCACGATTTACAAGGCTCAGGGCGCAGCTTAGACGGTCAACGGCTGCGTAACAGCCGCAAAGGCAGCGTCTATATTGTCAAACCCAAAATGCACGGCCCTGAAGAGGTGGCCTTTGCGGCTGAGTTATTCACGCGTGTCGAAGCGCTACTGGGCCTGCCAAAAGACAGCGTTAAGCTTGGCATCATGGACGAAGAGCGCCGCACGAGCGTTAACTTAAAGGCCTGCATCGGTGCAGCCGCAAGCCGCGTGGCATTCATTAACACCGGGTTCTTGGATCGCACGGGTGACGAAATGCACACCGCCATGCTGGCCGGCGCCATGATTCGCAAAGGTGACATGAAAGCCAGTGACTGGATTCAGTCGTATGAGCGCAACAACGTGCTGGTGGGTTTGTCATGTGGCCTTCGCGGCAAAGCACAAATCGGCAAAGGCATGTGGGCCATGCCTGACCTGATGGCTGACATGCTCAAACAAAAAATCGCCCATCCAAAGGCTGGGGCTAACACCGCCTGGGTTCCAAGCCCCACGGCAGCCACCTTACATGCCCTGCACTACCATCAAGTCAACGTCAGTGACATCCAAAAAGAACTGGAAAAAACCGACGCAGACACAGCACGCGATGCTCTGCTCACTGGCTTACTGACGATTCCTGTGGCCACCGACACGAATTGGAGCGCGCAAGACAAACAGCAAGAGCTCGACAACAATATCCAAGGCATATTGGGCTACGTGGTGCGCTGGATTGATCAAGGCGTGGGATGTTCAAAGGTGCCTGACATTCATAACGTGGGACTGATGGAAGATCGCGCCACCCTGCGTATTTCAAGTCAGCACGTGGCCAACTGGCTGCAACACGGTATCGTGCCCGAATCGCAAGTTCGTGAAACCTTCGAGCGCATGGCCGCTGTCGTTGACCAACAAAATGCAGGTGACCCACTTTATCAACCCATGGCGGGCCATTTTGAGACTTCAATGGCTTACCATGCCGCTTGCGACTTGGTTTTCAAAGGCATGCGGCAGCCCAGTGGCTACACTGAGCCCTTACTGCACGCTTGGCGCTTGAAGGTCAAAGCCAGCTGAAAAAGGATTAACTAACGTCTCATGGCGTTAGTCCTTTTGATTGGGGCCCCATCAGTGGCCCCAATTGTTTTTAGGCTTTATCAAAAACCAAGACCCCAAACCGTAAAAACTGTCATCAGACAGAAGTCTGACCAGACGTCAGCAGAAATTCTTTATACTCAAAAGAAATATAACAAGAACAATTATGTAGTTGTTTCATCTAAAGCATGGGATCAAAATATGGTTTCTTTGATTCACCTTTGACGACTCACACCATGAAAAATCTAATTGCAGGCATCGCTGCCCTTTTCCTAACAACCGTGACATCGGTGGTGCTCGCCGCACAACCCTTGCTAACACCGGCCGAGCTTCAAACCAAGCTCACTGATCCAATGGTTCGCGTCATAGACATCCGGGACCCAAAGTCCTACGCCACCAATCACGTTCCCGGTGCGTTGAGTGCGCCTTACGGCAAATGGCGCGGTCCCGCCAGCAACCCCGGTGAGTTACCAGCGCTGAACAAACTCACTGAACTGGTGCAAAGTTTAGGCATCACGCCTGACACACACGCTGTGGTCATCTCCAGTGGCGCCAATGATACCGATTTTGGGGCAACAGCCCGCGTTTACTGGACCCTGAAAGTGCTGGGCGTTAAGAACCTTTCTATTTTGAACGGTGGTGTTAAGGCTTGGCAAGGCGCTGGATTGGCAATGAATAACAGTCCCGTGACGGTTGCCAAAAGCGACTTCAAACCCACATTTGACCCCAAGTTCATTGCGACTCGAGAGCAGCTGGTTGCCTTGGTGCAAACCAATGGCGCTGTATTGGTTGATGCTCGTCCAGCCGACTTCTTTCAAGGCAACACCCGCCACGTTGCGGCAGCCGTGCCTGGTACCCTAAAAAATGCGGTAAATGTCGATTATTCATTATGGTTTAAGCCGGGTACAAGCCAAGTGGTTGATGCCTCACAAGCCAAGTCTTTGGCCCTGAAAAACAACTTAGCTGACCAACCCAAAGAGATCGTGTCGTTTTGCAACACAGGCCATTGGGCCGCCACCAACTGGTTTGTGTTGTCTGAACTCGTTGGTGATCCTGACGTGAAGCTTTACGCTGGATCAATGGTTGACTGGAGCAACGCTGAAGGATCATTGCCCATGGACAATGTACCCAATCGCTTTAAGCAATTGGTCATCGACACCAAGCTGTGGTTTGCCAACCTGTAATATCAGACTTTTATCGTGACAGTCGCATCATGAAACGTTTTCCTCTGGCGGCCTTGATGGCCGCCTTTTTTATTTTCCTGCTGTGGAGCGTGTCGGTCCGACAAGCACTGCTGTTTGTGGTGGGCGTTGGTTTGGGTGCAACACTGGCAGGCGCGCGTTTTGGTTTCACCACGGGGTGGCGCCAGTTGATCGAAAATCGCGACCCGCGTGGCGTGACTGGCCAAGCCTTGCTACTCGGTCTGGCTGCCCTTCTCGCCATGCCGTTGTTGGCCTCTTACCCCGAGTTGACTGCCGCACTCGGGCCGCCGAGCGTCAGCTTGTTAATTGGCGCCTTCGTGTTTGGCTTGACCATGCAAATCGCCGACGGTTGCGGCTCTGGTACTTTGTACAAAGCGGGGTTGGGTATCCCCTTGAACATGGGTATTTTGCCGCTCTTTGCAGTTGGCAGCTTCATGGGTTCTGCACATCTGGGCGATTGGTTGTCACTCGGGCAAATTGAACCGGTTGGTTTGGTTGACATGCTGGGGGCAGAGAAGGCCCTTGCCATCACACTGGCTGGACTCGCAGGTGCGCTTATTGTGGTGAGACTGTGGGTGGGGCCCGGCAAAACGTGGCTCGATGGCAAGTGGCTGTGGGGTGCTGTTGCCTTAGCGCTGTTGGCCACATTGAATCTCATCATTGCCGGACAGCCTTGGGGTGTGGTCTATGGCTTTGGGCTGTGGGCTGCAAAGGCCGCACAAGCAGTCAATTGGTTTGACCCAACCGGCAACATGTTCTGGGGGCAAGAAGGCAATGCACAAATCTTGAGTCAGACCGTGCTGCTTGATGTGACCTCGATTACCAACATCGGTATTTTGGCAGGCGCCCTTTGGATTTCAGCCAACGCGACAGGTGCAGAAAAGCCGCTGACCAAGCAGCAGTGGATCATTGGCTTGGTAGCGGGATTCTTATTGGGTTACAGCTCGCGCTTAGCATTCGGTTGCAACGTCGGTGCCATGTTAAGCGGGGTTTCGACTGGTAGCCTTCACGGCTGGATTTGGATACCGTTGGCTTTCCTAGGCACCTTGGTTGGTGTGCGCTTGCGTCGCCGTTATCAGTTTTAGGGGGGGACATGACAGCATCTGATCACACCTCGTCATCCAAACGCTCATCCATGGCGATTTTAAAGTTCGTCTTTTGGGTGGCCTTGGTCGGCTTTTTGTCTTGGGACTGGCTGGCCTCTCCCACCGTTGACTTGCGTAACGAACCCCCAGTGATAGCGGCGGGATCAGGTCAAGCCCCAACGGGCGGGCACTGTTCAATGGCAAAGTAAACCTCGTATTTTTTCCGAGGTCAATTTTGCTACAGTGGTGGCACGCCCCGAAGCAGGGTCAGCACACGCTCGGAACACTCATGACCACAACACCTGATGTCGCAGATCAATATTTTTCGCTGGGCAACGTCAAGCTAAGCCTTGGTGGACACTTAAACAGCGCGCAACTTTGCTACGTCACGTTGGGCTCATTAAACGCCGCAGCAGACAATGCGATTTTGATTCTGCATGGCTACACCTCGAGCCATCGATTTGTGGTCCAAGGCGATCCCGATGCGGCCGAGGGCAGCTGGGCTAATTTGGTTGGTCCCGGCAAAGCCATCGACACCGATCGCTATTTTGTGGTGTCACCCAATGCCCTCGGTTCTAGTTACGGCAGCACAGGACCTGGTAGTGACAACCCCGTGACCAACACCCCCTATGGCCCAGATTTTCCAGCGCTTCAGTTTGAAGACATGGTCGCTGCCCAACGCCAGCTGCTCCATCATTTGGGCGTGAAACATCTGAAAGCAGTTATCGGCTTATCCATGGGTGGATTTGAAGCCTTTCAATGGGCGGTGCAATACCCAGACGATATGGCTCAGGTCATTCCCGTACTCACGGCCCCCTGGGGCAACATCAACGCACAAGCCAGCCAAGGCGTGTTGGACCTTTTACAAAACGATCCGAATTGGCGTGACGGCTGGATTTATAGCGACCGGACACTGATGCATGCCACCATGAAAAAAATCCGCATCAACACGCTTAAACGCTATGGCGTGCCCGCTTGGTTAGCCACACAATACGCGGACTCGACAAGCGTCGATCAAGCCCTTGAGCAAATGGCGAAGCGATGGGCCATGCGGTTTGATCCCAATGCCATGATTTGCTTACGACACGCGATCAATCGTTTTGATGTGCGGTCACGATTGCCGCTCATTAAAGCTCAAGTGCTGTATGTCCTAGCAAGCACCGACCAACTGTTCCCCCCGAGCATTGCCAAACGAACACTCGATCCTTTGCGAGAAGCGAAACAATCACCCGCCTACACTGAGATTGCGTCTGATTACGGTCACTTGGCCAGCAGCCTTGATTGGCAGGCTTGGGCAGAACCGTTGACCACTTTTCTACGAACCAAATAAACCTATCAAACCACCCAGGAACGACATGGCAAACCCACCAAGCAATCACGAAGATGACTTTCACCAAGACAGCGTGAGAAAGCTGCGAGAGGACTTGGCATTGGCCTTGCGTTCAGCAGCCTATCACGGCCTGTCTGAAGGCGTCTGCAACCACTTCAGCATTGAGCTGCCAGATGGCACTGGACGGTTTTTACTGAACCCTCGTGGACTGCTGTGGGAAGAGGTCTATGCCGATGACATCGTCATGATTGATGTTGAAGGTGAAAAGCTCGCCGGCTGCCACCCTGTTGAACCAACCGCCATGTACATTCACGCGGCAATCCATCAAATTGCCGGCAAGGCCTGTGTGTTGCATACCCACATGCCCTACGCCACGTCGCTTACGCTTACCCATGCGCGCGCCATTGACACAACCCTTTCACAAAACGCCATGCGTTATCACGGGCGGTTGGCCGTGGACCGTGAATACAACGGCTTGGCACTAGACGCCTCAGAAGGCAAACGGATTGCAACGGCGATGCAAGGCGCTGATATTTGTTTTTTGGGTAACCACGGGGTTGTGGTGTGCGGCGCGCGGATGGACTATGCCTACGACGATCTCTATATGCTTGAGCGCGCCTGCATGATGCAGGTGCTGGCCATGTCTAGCGGCGAACCACTGGCGCCCGTTACGGCTGATTTGGCCAAACATGTTGGGGACCAAATCGACAGCGAACGCGTGCAATCAACGCTCTTTTTTGAGGCGTTACGACGCAAATTGAAGTGAAGGCGCTATTTCAAAACCCTGGTGCTCACTAGAACTTATTGGGCCTTAGTACTTGAACAGGTGCGAAGTAGATCGTGACACCGTAATGACGGGCATATTGTTCAAGCACATACTGCCCAATCTCGTCGGCCACGTTTTCGTCGCAAACCACCTCCATGCGAATGGTGCGATCAGCCTCCCAAGCGCCCTCACGAACGCCACTGTGACCACCACCACGCACATCAGTCACTGTATAGCCATGGGCCCCAAGCCGCTGTACATCAGCGACTAGCATGCGTTCGAGTGTGCTTTCGGCAATGATCACAAGCAGCGTTCGTGGGTATTTTTCTAATCGCATACTTGCTCTCCTTAACCAGCCAAACGCTGCGCTAACCAGATGTAGAGGGGAATTCCAATAACGACATTAAAGGGAAAGACAATGCCAAGGGAAATTGTGATTGACAGGCCCGCATTGGCCTCTGGCACAGCAATACGCATGGCTGTGGGTGCTGCAATATAACTGGCACTAGCCGCCAATGTTGCCATGATCGCGACGCCACCGACAGATAGGTCCAACATGAGACCAAGCCCGGCACCAAGCAGTGATAAAAATAACGGCACCAATACGCCGATCACCACAATGGAGAACCCAAATCGCTTGACCTCAGACAGTCGAGAGCCCGCTACAAGTCCAAGCTCAAGCAAGAACAAGGCTAATACGCCTTTAAAGGGATCAATAAATACTGCCTTGATCGGTTCTGTACCTTCGACACCAGCCACCGCACCGATCACCAGCCCCCCGAGCAATAGCAGTACACTTTTGCCAAAAACCACATCATGCACGAGTTTGCCCCATGCGTTGCTTTTGGGAGCGTGCGGTGATGTTTCAGACTTGGCTCGGCCCATGCGCGCCAGCATGACACCAGCGATCAACCCAGGCGCTTCCATCACGGCGACCCACAATGGCGCGTGTTGCTCGTAGGCAATGCCCTCTCTCACCAAAGCGGCAATCACCACGGCAAAGGTCACCACACTGACCGATCCAAAATGCGCGCCCACCGCGGCACTATCAGCCGAATCGAACTTCAAGAATCGAAACAAAGGGTAGAGCAAAAAAGGAATAAAGAAGCTTAGAACCACCACACCCGCGACCTCGGGCACCAATTCAAGCAAAGGCTGCTGTGATAGTTCGATACCCCCCTTTAGGCCAATCGCCAAAAGAAGGTAAATCGAAAGGGTCTCGTACAACGCCTCGGGCAGTCTCAGATCAGAGCCAACCAAGCGTGCAAACAAGCCCAATAAAAAGAAGAAAATAACGACATCAATCATGGTATTTGGATGCTAGCAGAAGTCAGCGATCAGTGCTGATAGCGCCAAGGGGCAACAAGAAACCCAAAAAAACCTGAGGTTTTTTTTCAACCCTTTCATCACTTGGCTAACTTTGACCGGTCCCAGCGACCTCATTTGACCGGTGAATCGCCAACCTTCGCCCGCTCACCAAGAAATACCAAGCTTATGAATGGATTATTGACTAAATTCAGTTCAGTCTGCGCTAGCATTTGACGATGACTCACGCCGTGGTTTGGTTCAAAAAAGATTTTCGTGTGGACGATCACGCGCCTTTGTGGCACGCGGTGCACCACGGCCCTGTCACGTGCGTGTACTTTATTGAGCCCAGCCTTTGGTTAAGCCCTGACGCCGCGACCCAACATTACCTTTTTACCGTCGAGTCGCTGCGTGATTTGCGTGAAGACTTGGCCAAGCTCGGGCTAAAGCTCCATGTCATGATCAGTGAGGCTCTTGACGGCTTATTACAGTTGAACGCGCAAAAGCCCATCAGTGCTCTCTTTTCTCACGAAGAGTCTGGCAATGGCATTAGTTTTGGTCGCGACAAGGCTGTCAAACAGTGGTGCCGTGATCAATCGGTGATTTGGCACGAATATCGCCAGTTTGGGGTCACCCGTGGACGACACGATCGTGACCACTGGAAAGAGCGCTGGGAGATCACCATGAGCGCGCCTTTAATCGCCATGCCTAGCACGGCTGTCGATAGCGGCTTGGCGATGCCGCGAGCCACCTTACCGAGCCCCAGACAACTCGGCCTTGACCCACACGACCCGCCATTAAGGCAACTTGGTGGTCGCAAGCAAGCCCTGCAAACGCTGCATGATTTTCTGCATGAGCGCAGTGCTCAATATCGAGGCGGCATCTCATCACCCCTATCAGCACCCACCGCTTGCTCTCGTTTGTCGGTTTATTTGACCTATGGTTGCCTATCGATGCGTGAAGTGTTTCAAGCCAGCGTGCAACATATTAAGCAACTCGGTGCCGCTCAATCCAGACAGGCGCGCGGCCTGCAATCCTTTGTGAGCCGTTTGTATTGGCACTGCCATTTCATTCAAAAGCTTGAAGATGAGCCAGCGATTGAATGGCGAAATATGCATCGCGGCTATGACGGCCTTCGAGAAAACGACTGGCAGGCCAGCCATTTCGAACGATTAAAAGACGCCAGCACCGGCTGGCCCATGGTGGATGCCTGCGTACAAATGTTGCGCGAAACGGGTTGGTTAAATTTTAGAATGCGCGCCATGTTGGTTTCAGTCGCCGCCTATCCTTTATGGCTCGACTGGCGTCCTGTTGGGCACTGGTTAGCGACACAATTTTTAGATTACGAGCCGGGCATCCACTGGAGTCAAATGCAAATGCAGTCAGGCACCACGGGCATCAACGTGCCGCGCATCTACAACCCCATCAAGCAAGCCCAAGATCACGACGCACAGGGTGCTTTTGTCAGGCGCTGGATTCCAGCGATGCAAAAAGTACCCGACGCCTGGTTGTACGAGCCTTGGCGTATGCCCCTGTCTTTACGACAGGCCCATGGCCTGACCGCGCAAGACTTACCCACCCCCGCGGTCGACTTGGTGGTGGCCACTCGCACAGCCAAGACGCTATTGTTTGACCGGCGCAAACAACCCATGGTGCGAGAAGGCAAGGCGGCGATCGTCAAAAAGCATGGGTCGCGCAAACGCCTAGATGCCACGACCCATCGCAGGCGCCCTGCCGCTTCTCTGAACCAACTGACGCTGGACCTTTAAACAATGCGTGGCGTAAAAAAATCCAACCTACCAGAAAAAACCTGCGTTCACTGTGCACGCCCGTTTGCTTGGCGCAAGAAATGGGAAAAAGTTTGGGATGAGGTTAAATACTGCTCTGAGCAGTGTCGGCGCTCTTTTCGACCATCAGGCAACGCATCAAGCACCACAAAAAACAAAACATAGGAAAGCATCACATGGCCGCAATGTATTGGTTTCGCCGTGATCTGCGTCTGCACGACAACCCTTGCTTTTTGAACGCTTGTCAGCAAACTGACGCCCTGTTGCCTGTGGTGATCGATGATTGGCACAGCACGCTAACCACGCGCTGGGGCTTCACACGAAAAGGCACTCATCGCCTCGCCTTTGAAATGCAAGCAATTGAAGGATTGGCTCAATCACTTCAAGCGCGTGGCAGTGGTCTCTATCAAGTTGCGGTGAGCAGTATCCATGACCCTATCACCGCCGGTGTCGACGCTCTGATCGATGTGGCCAAACGCTTGGGTATCACCACGATTTACTGTGAAGCCTTGTTTGCACCCCACGAACAGCGCGAGACAAAAAGCATTAAAGACGCTGGCATCAACCTGATTCAGATGGATCAATCTGCGTTGCTGCGCACCAGTGATTTGCCTTTTACGATCGACAAAACCCCACTGATGTTCACCGAATTCAGAAAGGCGGTTGAGTCCGCTGATGTGGTGCCACGCGCACCATTTGCAGCACCGGCAACCATACCGGCGTTGCCAATTATTGAGCCCACAGTAAACGCCCTAAACTTAGTCAAAAGCAATGTTACTGACGCATTGCCCGAACTCGATGAACGCAGCGCTTTCCCTTACCAACGCGCCCCGTGGACAGGCGCTGAAACCCATGCACTTGAGCACGTCGCGCGTTACTTTGGGTCAGACTTGCCGCAGACTTACAAAGGCACCCGCAATGGCATGATGGGCACCGATTACTCCACCAAATTCTCGCCATGGTTGGCCAC
>CALBEY010000005.1 GCA_937888805.1 uncultured Burkholderiaceae bacterium | reverse complement strand
AGCCCCGACCCAAAAACGGCATGTTGGTGGCCATGATAGTCATGAATTGCACGTTGGTTTCAAGTGGGAAGTTGACGATTTGGATCACCGCGTCTGCCACGTGATTGACATCCATACGGGGCTCAATTCTGGTCGAACCGTCAGGTTGCAAAACACCTTTGGCCATGCGATCCGTCATTTCAGTGGCGGCATTACCAATGTCGATCTGGGTGCAAGCAATTCGATAAGCACGTGTGTCTAGCGCAATCGATTGGGTCAGACCGGTAACGGCGTGTTTGGTGGCGGTATACGCGATCGAAAACGGACGCGGTGCGTGCGCTGAAATAGAACCGTTGTTGATAATTCGCCCACCCTGTGGGTTTTGTTTTTTCATGAGCGCAATCGCGGCGCGTGCACAAAAGAACATCCCGTTTAAATTAACATTGACAACATCGAGCCAGGTTTCGATGGGCAACTCTTCAATGGGCACCGCTGGCGCGCCACGACCCGCATTGTTAAACAGCACATCCAAGCGCCCAAACCGACTTTCAACTTGATCAAACACGGATTGAACCGCGTAGTGGTCTGTGACATCGGCCACCATGGCGTGCAAGCGCGTCGACTCACCCATCTCAACGGTAGCTTTGAGGGCATCTTCTCGCCGACCGACCAGCACCACGTCATAACCATCTTTGGCCAATGCCAGTGCAACAGCCCGTCCGATCCCAGATCCAGCGCCCGTCACCAGTGCAACTTTTTGTGTGTTCATCCACCACTCCTTATGTTTTTTTTGTGGGTACCGATTTAGAATTTCGTGTGCTCGCCATGCACGTCCCATCGACTCATCTGCTATGCTTTCGAAGCATTGTATGCATTTAGCCAACCCTTGTGCCCTGTCTTATGAAACACGCCGCTGGAAACATCTTTTTAATCACGGCACCCAGTGGTGCGGGTAAGTCCAGTCTGGTCAATGCCCTGCTGTCGCAGGACACAGAATTGCGCTTATCGGTGTCTTGCACCACGCGAGCCCCTCGCGAGGGCGAAACAGATGGCAAGGACTACTACTTTGTCACTGAGGCTCAATTCTTAGCCATGCAAGCAGCCGATGAATTGCTCGAGTCAGCACACGTTCATGGCAATTATTACGGCACACCCCGTGCACCGATGATTCAAGCCGTCCAAGAGGGGCAGGATATTTTGCTCGAAATTGACTGGCAAGGTGCCGCTCAAGTTCGCAATCTGTTGCCTAGCGTCACTGGTGTGTTTATTTTGCCACCCTCGGTGCAAGCCCTAGAGCAACGACTCAGGGCCCGAGGCAAAGATAGCGAAGCGGTGATTGCCGCACGAATGGCTGCCGCCGAAAAAGAAATTGCACACGCCAACGAATTTGAATATGTTATTATTAATCAAGAGTTTACCGACGCTTTGCAGCAACTTTCACAGATTATTGCCAGCGCACGACTCAGGTATTCTCGACAGGCGTTGACTCACCGAGCTTTGTTTGACGCCATGGGTCTGTCAACTTGAGTTTTAAACACGACTTGAAGTACACAAACCCAAGTGGTTTCGCTACTGTCGGAGCAACTCTACCTGTATCATCTTAATGGTGTGAATTAAGTGGTTGTTGCATTGATGTGAACAGCACGCCTTTGCACTTTACCAATAGCTTTGAAGTTTTTTTGTTAATGATTATTTTAATTGGATAAATAATGGCGCGTATCACTGTCGAAGATTGCATCGATCACATTCCCAATCGCTTCAAAATGACCCTCGTGGCGACATACCGCGCTCGCGAACTTGCCCAGGGCCACGCCGCACGTATTGAGAGCAAAGACAAGCCGACCGTGACGGCTCTGCGCGAAATCGCAGCCGGTGCGACTGGTATCGAAATGCTACGTAAGGTGCCAACCTAACACGGTGAACAAATATGGGATTTCCGGGGCTGCGAACGGCATCATCCGGGTTGCTTTCAGCAATCAAGGTTGGTTCGCGCTTCGGAAGACGCGCCAAACCTGCCGATAAAGAAAGCAAGAACGCGAATCACAGTACCGAAGTTACGGATCGGGCCAACACATCGGCCCAAACATCAGCGAGCGCGTCTCTGAATCAACTTCAAGCCATCATTTCTGGCTACCTGAGTAAGAAGGAAATCGCGAAGATCAAAGAAGCGTACCGCTTTTCTGATCAAGCCCACCTCGGTCAATTTCGCTCAAGCGGCGAACCATACATTACCCACCCGATCGCTGTCACTGAAATCTGTGCCGGATGGAAACTTGACGCTGATGCATTAATGGCTGCGCTTTTGCATGACGTCATGGAAGATCAAGGCATTGCCAAGTCCGACTTGGCTGAACAGTTCAGCCCCGACGTGGCTGAACTGGTAGACGGCCTGTCCAAACTCGACCGCCTAGACTTCGCGAGTAAGGCACAACAGCAGGCCGAAAGCTTTCGCAAAATGCTCCTGGCAATGGCGCGTGACCTCAGGGTCATACTGATTAAACTCGCTGACCGCTTGCACAACATGCGTACGCTAGATGCCGTCAACCCAGAGAAACGACGTCGTATCGCCCGCGAAACACTTGAAATTTATGCCCCAATCGCCAATCGCCTGGGTCTTAATGCCATTTTTAGGGAGCTTCAAGACCTCTGTTTTCAGGCAATGTATCCAAATCGATATAACGTTCTGAACCGAGCAGTCATGACTGCTCGTGGTAACCGCCGTGAAGTATTGACCAAAATCTTTGACGCCGTACGAGCAGCGCTCCCAGCAGCGGGCATTGAGGCCGAAGTCTCTGGACGAGAAAAGACACTTTTCGGCGTTTACAGCAAAATGACCGAGCAAAAGAAATCATTTTCTGAAGTGCTCGATATTTACGGCTTTCGCATCGTCGTTCACACGCTGCCTGAATGCTATCTCGCGTTAGGCATCGTTCACCAACTCTACCGCCCTGTTCCTGGCAAATTTAAGGACTATGTCGCTATACCCAAGGTCAACGGTTACCAGTCGTTGCACACCACCTTGGTTGGTCCTTTTGGTACCCCAATCGAATTTCAATTTCGCACACGTGAAATGCACAATGTCGCCGAGCAGGGGGTCGCTTCGCATTGGATTTACAAAACCGATGACGTTAGCCTCAGTGATATTCAGAAAAAAACCCACATGGCGCTTCAGTCATTGCTTGATATACAAAGTCAAACAGGAGATTCGGGTGAGTTTCTAGAAAATGTCAAAGTCGATTTGTACCCTGATGCGGTTTACGTTTTCACCCCCAATGGCAAGATTATTTCCTTGCCCCGCGGTGCCACGCCAGTCGATTTTGCTTACTCGATTCACACTGACGTTGGCAACCGGGCCGTTGCCTGTAAAGTGAATGGCGAATACGTGCCACTTCGTACAGAATTGGCCAGCGGCGACACAATTGAAGTCATCACATCAGAAGCCTCCAGACCAAGCGCACAATGGCTGAACTTTGCACGCACTGGTCGGGCTCGCTCAGAGATTCGTCATTACTTGCGCACGGTTCGATACAGCGAATCTGTCGCCTTCGGTGAGCGGCTTCTAAAGCAATCATTTCATGAGTTAAAACTCGAATTCCCCAAAGACGACGATCCCACTTGGGACAAGCTTCTCAAGGAAAGTAGTGCCAATTCTCGAGAAGAAATACTGGCTGATATTGGGCTCGGCAAAAGATTGGCGGCCGTGGTGGCACGCCGCTTTGCGCCCTTGCATCCGCTGATTGCCACTACCGCTGCTGAGCTGGATGTCCTGAGTGCAGCACGTGCTGCACCCATTCTTATTCAAGGTAACGAAGGGCAATCGGTTGTTTTATCACCTTGCTGTGGACCCTTGCCAGGCGACAATATTGTGGCGGGCATTCGAGTGGGTACTGGTTTGGCGGTTCACACCGCCAACTGTCCAGTATCGATACGAGCCAGACAACGGGAGCCAGAACGATGGATCAACGTTGCTTGGGACACCAACACTGCACGCCACTTCCCTGCCCGTATCGATGTCACCGCGCTTAATGAGCGTGGTGTTCTGGGCAAAATCGCCGGTGAAATTGCGCAGGCCGACTCCAACATCATGAATGTGAACATGAATGACGACACCAGCGAGTCATTCCTTTTAAGCCTAACGGTACAAGTCGACGACCGTAATCACTTGGCTCGCGTTTACCGGGCGATTCGTCATGTGCCTCAAGTACGCCGTATTGTTCGTTCTAAAGGCGCTCACCACGCCAATCAACAGGCTCAACACGGTGAGAAATCAGAAACCCACGAAGGATCTTGAGCCTACTGACTGGCAAGTGCAGCCTCACACGCCTGAGCAAGCGACAACAAACGTTCATCCTCGCTTGAAATAGCGGAAAGCATCAGACCAACGGGCGCCTCACCAGGTTGATGGCATGGCAAGCTAATCGAACAGCCATCCAGAAAATTTATCACGCTCGGGTTGCGCAACACCAAAAGGTTGGTTTGCGCATAAGTCTCATCGCTTGCCATCAAAGGTGCCAGCCCTGGCGGCACCACTGGCACGGTTGGCATAATGAGTGCATCAAAGCCACTGATTTTTTGATTGACACGACTTATCCAATCACGGCGTTTAAGGACTAAAGACTGGTAGTCTGCTTCGCTGATGTGCTGCCCACGGCGGATTCGGCTTGCCACCCTAGGGTCATAACGCTCGCCTGCCTTGGCAAGCCACTCGTGGTGTAAAGCCCAAGACTCGACGGCTGTAAAGCCTCCTGCCGCATTCATTGAAGCTAGCAGATCAAGCTCTGGCAGATCAATGGACACAATACTTGCCCCTGCTTTTGACAGCGCGTGACAAGCCGCCTCATAAGTGCGTGCAACCGTGTCGTCCATGCCCTCTAAAACCAGCTGCTTGGGTTGCGCAAACACCCGCCCTCGTAAGACTGTTGAGCCAAGCGGTGCTGAAAGCCGTTCAGGGGTACCCGCCATCACCGCGTCAAGCCAATAACAGCAGTTAACAGTGCGGGCCAACGGCCCAATAGAGTCCAAGGATGTTGAAAGCGGCAACGCACCTTGCTGCGAGACGCGATGAGCCGTTGGTTTAAACCCCGTCAAGCCACAAAAAGCAGATGGAATACGAACCGAACCACCCGTGTCAGTGCCCACCGCTGCAATGGCCATACCGTCACTGACCGCGACACCAGATCCACTCGATGAGCCTCCAGCCACACGCGCTGTTGCGCGATCCCAAGGCGAAAGCGGTGTGCCGTAGTGCGGGTTGATCCCCAAACCCGAATAGGCAAACTCTGTCATGTTGGTTGAACCCAAAATCACAGCCCCAACTTGTCTTAGACGCTGCACGACGATGGCATCGCTGTCGGCGACAGGCTCATCAGCAAGCACCACAGATCCTGCTCGGGTGGTGAAGCCTTCAAGATCAAATAAATCTTTTACGGCGATGGGCACACCATCAATCGGCGAAAGCGGTGCACCCTCAGACCATCGTTTGTCAGCCGCCAAAGCCGCTGATAACGCTTGCTCTCGAAATACGCGAGTGAAGACGGCATCGCCTGCCGTTTCGATTCGCTCAAGCATGATGGCTGTCAATTCGGTGCTTTTGACTTGGGACGTGTGACGGGCTTGCGACCATTGGGCAAGTGTGAAATCTGTTTTCAAGGTGAGTTACCAGCCGGTTGATGACTAAAAGTGAACATCACCTTACCAAAAAACAAGCCCAAACCCCACGATTCAGTATTTTTCTTAAACGCCGTTGAGCGCTGTAACAGCCCGCAGCACTGCAATTAAGTCATGATTGACGTCTCAGGCAGGATCAATCGACCCGCTTGAATTTCTAAAGACCGCTCACAACGTGTTGCCAAGTGTCCGTCGTGTGTCACAAGCACTAGGGTGGTTCCGTTGTCTCGATGCAGTTGAAACATCAAATCAATGATGCGACCGCCAGTCACCACATCCAAACTGCCCGTGGGTTCATCGGCAAACAGAATCGCTGGACGGCTAATGAAGGCTCTCGCAATAGAAACGCGTTGCTGTTCACCACCAGACAGTGTTGAAGGATAGTGATTGAACCGATGCTCTAACCCCACTTGGGTCAGCGCCGCTTTGGCTGGTTCAAGCGCCGCTTTGTCAGCCAACTCTAGGGGCAACATCACGTTTTCTAGGGCAGTTAAATTGGCTAACAATTGAAATGACTGAAAAACAAAACCGACATGCGCAGCCCTAAAGCGTGCGCGACCGTCTTCGCTTAACGCTGATATATTCTCGCCAAGCAAATGAACCGATCCTGTGCTGGGAGCATCTAAACCCGCCAACAGTCCAAGCAGTGTTGATTTGCCCGACCCAGAGGCCCCCGTGATTGATACCGACTCGCCCCGAGCCACCCCAAAACTGATATCGTCTAGGATCGTTAGTTCGCCGCCGGCATCTGATACGCGCTTGCTCAAGCCAGCAACCTCGATAGCCCTGCCTTTATTTGCTTGTTTTATCTCATTCATCATGAAAACATTGTCTCACGACTCAGCATCACGCCGATTAAATTTCCAACCGAACATCGGTGTTATTTTGCAGGGATTTCTCATTGTCATTTTGGTGATGGTCACCGTATTATTAAGCCCTTCTTTGTATGCCGCGCAACCGCTTAAGGCAATCGAATCGTCAGGCACGATCGTTGTCTTGGGCGATAGCTTGTCATCGGAATATGGCATTCGACGCAACAGCGGCTGGGTACAGTTGTTACGCGAACGATTGGCCCAAAACGATCCAACACCACCAACAATCGTCAATGCAAGCATCAGCGGTGACACCACGAGCTCAGGTCTCACGCGTCTACCTGCGTTGTTAGCCAAGCAGCAACCTGACATTGTTATTGTTGAGCTCGGGGGTAACGATGCCCTCCGCGGCTTGTCCTTGGACATGACTCGACAAAACTTACTTCAAATGATCGAACTCTCACAGTCGAGTGGCGCCACGGTCATCTTGGCTGGCATGCAAATCCCCGCCAATTACGGACCGGCATACACCAAACAGTTTCGTGACTTATTTCCAGCGCTTTCTGCCCAAACAGGTGCTCGTTTGATTCCGTTTTTATTGGCGGGCCTTGAGATGGACCGCAACTTGTTTATCGCCGATGGCATCCATCCGGCTGAGCACGCCCAACCGTTGCTTTTGAAAAATGTCTGGGCTGTTTTAGAGCCCGTACTGATCGAGCATTCCGCAAAAAAAGCAAACTAAAAGTTGTGTGTGATGCACAAAAGCAGACACCTAGGCGATAGCTTTAGCGCCGCATTATTGGATGGGATCAGCGGTCAGTAACGACTGCGCATCGGGCAGGATTTGCGTGTCGTACTGTTTACGCAATATTTGCAAAGCGCTGCGCTCTTCGGCTAAGCCCCAGGCTTGAGCCAATTGTTGGCGAATTTGGTCAATTTGCTCAGGTGCCAAACTTTCGCCAGCGTTAACGGCTTGAACATTAAGCAGACTGTAGCCCAACGGTGTGTCAACACCGATGAATGTTGGCACTTTGTTAGCAGCCAGTCGCATGACCGCACCGACCTCTGCTGGCAATAGATTTCGAGAATCGCGACGTGAAACCACCTCAGCAGGACTAAAGCCTTCTGGCGCCGAGGTTTCACTGGCGATTAAAAGTGCCGCCTGACCACTTTCTCGGGCCAATGCCAATGCACGTTCTTGGGTTAATGCTTCGCGAATGAGCGATGACAACTGCTCAAGCGTTGGTTCGTATGATGGTCGAACATTTTGCACTCGCAGCGCGACAATCAAACCAGGCGAAATTTCGATGGGCCCGGAGTTAAAACGGTCCGTGAACACATCAGGCGAAAAAGCGGTTTGCAACACACGGGGCTGATTCAAAATTTCCTCAGTGCCAGCGGCCAGTGCCTGGTCGCGCTTAAAGAACTCATCAGAGAGCAATCCTTGACGCGACAAACCCTGTGCCGTTTGTAAAGATAGGCCAAGCTGCTGGGCAATCGGCGCCAGTGCCTCACGTTGATCATAAACAGCGCTCGTTAATTCGGTGGCTAGATCAGCAAATTTGGCCGCTGCCATTTGTTGTTTGATTTCAGCAACCAACTCATCGCGCACATCCGCTAAAGGTTTGATACTAGGCGCCTGAATGTCGGTCACTTTTAAAACATGATAACCAAATGGGCTTTCAACGACGCCAGAAATCTGGTCTTTGGGCAGCTCAAATACCGCCGCCTCTACCTCAGGCACCAGCGTGTCTTTTACGATCCAACCCAAATCACCACCTTGTGCCGCCGAACCAGGATCTTGGGATCGCTCTTTGGCCAAAACTTCAAAGCGCGATGGGTCAGCTTTAATTTGCTCGGCCAGCGAAATGGCTTGGGCTTGAGCCGCTGCCTTGACTTCAGCATTTGCACTAGCAGGCACTTCTAACAAAATGTGGCTGACACGACGGCGCTCTGGTTGGCCATACCGACTTTGGTTTTGTTGATAAAACGGTTCAATTTCAGCTTCAGAAACCGTTATACCGCTCGACGCGGCTGCCTCATCGAGCACGATGTACTGCACATCAATGCTTTCTGGCTGGCGCAAACGAGCAACGTTTTCGCTGTACCATTTTTCGATATCGGCATCTGTGATCGTGACGTCTGCCGAGTATGTGCTGGCATCAAAGCGCCGAATAGCGACTGTCCGCTGCTCAGTCAATCCATTGACGATCTGTGTCAATACCGCCTGGGGTGGCTGGGTTGTTGCGCCAACAGGCCCAAGCACCTGTGCCATGATCAAATCCCGACGCAAACTCATTTCAAATTCCGCGGGTGTCATGCCTTGACGAGCCAAAATCTGTCGGTAACGTTCCGGAGAAAACACGCCATTCTCTTGAACAGCAGGAATATTTGCTATCGCGTCACGCAGGGACTCGTCTGAAACTGTGTAGCGGCCCGCAATGGCGGCTGACGCAATCACACGCTGATCAATTATTTCATTCAAAACGCGTTCTCGAAACGCTGGCGTGTCTATCGCTTGGGCATCAAAACTCGCGCCGAGCACAGATCGCATTTGCTCAAGTTGTGCACGTCTGGCGGCATCAAACTCTGGCTCAGTAACTGGCACACCATTGACTTTCGCCAGCTCTTTGTTGCTCGACATAAAGCCTGTGTAACCCTCGATACCAAAAAATGCAAAAGCCGGCACAACCAGTACCAACAAAACCAGCATCATGATGCGGCGCTGACTACGAATGAAATCAAACATAGAAGTGACTCATAACCCAAAGGTAAACGTCGCTGAGTGTACCATTGCGGTTGACAGCATCGGTCCCAATCCTCGACCGAAGTGCTGCCAACGGAGATTCCAAAATTGTTTAGTTACCGACACGGCTTTCATGCAGGCAACCACGCTGACATTCTGAAACACATGCTGTTTTTAGAAGTTATTGCGCATTTCCAGCAAAAAGACGCTGGTTTTTGGGTGGTCGACACCCATGCTGGCGCTGGACTTTACGACCTAACAGGTGTTTGGGCCAATAAACGGGCCGAATATCAAGATGGCATTGCTCGGATCTGGGACTTGGCTGATGCGCCGCCCATGGTCCAACGCTACAAAGAAGCTATCGCCAAACTTAACCCTGACAATACCTTGACGCTCTACCCTGGTTCACCATGGCTCGCGCTACAAAGCCTGCGAGCGCAAGACAAAGTCAAATTGTACGAACAACTGAGCGCTGAATTTGACGTTTTACGCAAAAATCTGGCGCAGTATCCTGGGTTGCCACCAAGAGCGGTCACTGCCGAACAGCACGATGGGTATGCCGGACTAAAGTCAATCTTACCTCCTGCTTCTAAGCGAGCCGTCACACTCATTGATCCATCATACGAAGACAAACGCGATTACCGATTTGTGGCTGAAGCCATGGCGCAGGCTATACAACGCTTTCCAACCGGTTGTTATCTGATTTGGTATCCACGGGTCAATCGCCGTGAAGTTGAGCAGTTGGTGCGCCAACTCAAGCGCCTGAAGTCTCTTCAACCGTTAACCTGGCTGGACGTCAACATGACTGTTTGCAAAGCGCCACCCGATGGTCACGGCCTTTTCGGCTCAGGGATGTTTATCGTTAATCCACCCTTTCGACTGGGCCAGCAAATCCGAGAAACATTGCCTTGGTTGACACCCATTTTGGCGCAAGACACAACTGCCCGGTGGCAACTTGAAGCCGGCACTAGCCCAACCTAAAACTGTTCTTGTGCACTCAAATAACGCCACTGGCCCACGCCAAGCTCAGCTAACCTGACTTGGCCGATCCGAACGCGTTTTAAACCAACGACCGTCAAACCCACCATTTCGCACATGCGTCGAATCTGTCGCTTTTTGCCTTCCCGCAAAACAAAGCTCAATTGGTCCTCGTTTTGCCAGCTGACCTTTGCCGGCTTAAGGGCTTGGCCGTCAAGGGACAAACCGTGACGCAACTGCTGCAAGCCAGCGTTTGATAGCCGCCCTTGAACGCGGACCAAGTATTCTTTCTCGATCGCGCTGTCTTGACCGATCAGCTGGCGCGCCACCCGTCCGTCTTGGGTCAACACCAAAAGACCGGTCGAATCGATGTCAAGCCGACCCGCAACAGCCAGCCCGCGCAAGTCGCTAGACCGAAACCGCCGTCCCGATCGATCAAAACGCGACTGTGTGTCGGCTTTGACGAGTGTAACGGCAGGCAAATAACCCATTTCAGCTTGCGCAGAAACGATACCGATCGGTTTGTGAATCAAGATCGTCACAGAAGATTGTTGCTGGCGTTGCGCTTGCCGATTCAAGACGATTTTTTGACCCGGCAACGCTTTGTCACCAACGCCCACAGGCAAACCGTCAACCGTGACTTGCCCAGCGGCCAAAAAGGCGTCCGCCTCCCGCCTAGAACAGAGCCCTTGTTCGGCCATTAATTTTGAGATGCGCACTTTTTCCATAGGCTTGCGATAATAGCGCCTTATGACGCATTCAACACCATACTTAAATGCATTGGCTTGGCGGCAAAAACCCCACGCTCAGCTTACAACGACACAAAAGCAATGGCTCACGAAACAAGGTGCCCTGACTGACGGCTTGCGCTCGATGGGCAACCTAACGTTGACTGTGCTTGAGGAACGCTCACAAAAACCCGCAATTGATGAGGCTTTGTGCTTGCAACTGCCGCCAAACCAAGTCGCTTGGATACGTGAAGTGGTGATGTCCATTGATGGCATCCCTTGTGTTGTTGCCCGCAGCTTGACTGACAGACAATCGTCGACGGGTGTGTGGCGCGGCATCCGTCAATTGGGCACCCGACCACTCGCTGATATGCTGTATGACGATGCTCGGGTTCGTCGCAGCCACTTTGGTTTCACCAAAATTCGTCGAACGCAAGGACTTGCGCAAGCACTGTCACATCGGAACAACAACGGTCTTTACCACCAATATCGGCCGACCCTGTTAGCCAGGCGTTCACTTTTTATTTGTCAAGTCAAGAGGCTTTTGGTGTCAGAATGCTTTCTACCTGCATTTTGGCAAATGATCGAAAAGAGAAAAAAACCATGATCACAGACGCTCACCACCGAGCTCAATACAATGCCCGAGTTCTAACCACCGCTCAAGCCCTAGGCGGCGCCAGTCCAGCCATTATCGTTTCACTGGGTGGCTTGGTTGGCTTACAACTGGCGAGCAATCCAGCCTTTGCTACCCTGCCGATCAGCATCTTTAATTTGGGACTGGCCATCGGCACCCTGCCAGCGGCTTGGCTGATGAAACGCTTTGGTCGCCGGGCGGGCTACTTGTTTGGCGCTGTGCTTGGCGCCGCGGGTGGCATGGTTGCCGCCGCAGGCATTTACCAACAGATGTTCGTTCTTTTTTGTATTGGGACCATGATCGCGGGCTTTTATGCCTCGTACGTGCAAAGCTATCGCTTCGCCGTGGCTGACGGCGCACCCGATGAAATGAAACCACGGCTTATATCGTTGGTCATGTTTGGCGGTCTTTTTGGCGCCATTATTGGCCCTCAAACCGTGATTTGGACCCGTGACTTAATTCCCCTAGCGCCCTTTGCAGGCGCCTTTGTCTCACAAGGAATACTGGCATTGCTGGTGCTGCCTGTTATTTGGGGTTTGCGCAGCACCAAGACTGCTCTGGTCGGCTCACCACCAGCAACAGCCAGCGATGCACCAGTGCGATCGCTAAAAGAGATTGCCGCACAACCAAAATTCATCGTGGCAGTAACTGCCGGCGTCGTTTCTTACGCCTTAATGAGTTTTGTCATGACAGCAGCACCTGTGGCAATGGTCGGATGCGGCCACACCGTGGGTGAAGCCGCCCTTGGTATTCAATGGCATGTATTGGCCATGTTTGGCCCTAGCTTTTTTACTGGACGACTCATTCAGCGATTCGGCGTCACGACGGTGACGGTAACGGGTTTGTTACTTTTGGCGGCGGCTGGCGCGGTTGGACTTTCAGGACTTGGTTTGAGCCACTTTTGGGTGGCTCTGGTGCTACTCGGTGTGGGCTGGAACTTCGGCTTCATTGGCGCCACCACAATGATCACAGCCTGCCATCGACCACAAGAAAAAACGCGTGTTCAAGCCATGAATGATTTCTTGGTTTTTGGCTCAGTGGCAATTTCCTCATTCGCCTCGGGCAAACTCCTGTCTGTGGCCGGCTGGGAGATCATCAACTGGATTATCTTTCCTTGCGTACTGCTGGTCTTTGCACTCATGTTTTGGCAACACCGCCACGATGCACAAACACCGTCAGCGGCTTAAAACCCGACAGCCTGTCCGTCGCGACGGCTGTCGCTCGCCGCGACATAGCCATCTTCTAAATTTTCAGACAGGCGCCAAATAAACTGGCCAGATCCGAAGTCCATGTATGGGTCTTCGATTGACTTTAAAACGTGACCTTTGGCGGCCAGCCCTTTCACCACCTCGGGATCCATGGTGGACTCAACGTCAAGCGTGAAGTCACGGTTTACCTTCCATCGCGGCGCGCAACATGCCGCTTGTGGTTGTTGGTTGTAAGCGAGCATGCGAACCAATGTTTGCATGTGTCCTTGGGGCTGAATATCACCACCCATCACACCGAAGCTCATCACGGGTGCACCTTGACGACTCAAGAATCCAGGAATGATGGTGTGAAAGGGTCTCTTATGCCCACCCACCACATTGGGTGAGGCTTCATCCATTGAAAACCCACAACCCCTGTTTTGTAGGCTAATGCCGGTATTGGGCACCACCACGCCAGACCCAAACCCCATGTAGTTCGATTGAATAAACGAAATCATCATGCCGCTTTCGTCTGCCGCTGACAAATAAATGGTGCCACCGGCATCAGGCACGCCCGCACCAAAATGAGAGGCACGGCCGGGATCAATTAATTTCGCACGAGCCGCCAAATAGTCAGGCGCCAGCATCTGCTCAGGCGTTACCGTCATGGTTCTTGGCTCGCTCACGTAACGATACAAATCGGCAAATGCGAGTTTCATGGCTTCGATTTGTAAGTGTTGTGATTGCACGCTATCGAGCGGCAAAGCGCTCAAATCAAACTGCTCCAAAATGCCCACCGCAATCAAAGCCGCAATGCCTTGGCCATTGGGTGGCAGTTCATGCAACGTGAAGCCTTGAAAGTCTTTGGTCAGCGGCTCTACCCACTGAGGGGCATAGGCAGCGAAATCTTCTAGCGTGTGAGCACCACCGTTGGCTTGTAGGTGCTGAACCATGCGCTTGGCCATTTCACCGTCATACATGGTTCGCCCATTGGTTTGACCAATGAGGTGGAATGTTTCGGCTGCCGCCGGCAACGAAAACCGCTCACCAACCTGCGGCGCACGACCATTGGGCATGAAGGCCTCGGCATAACCGGGTTGCCCAGAGAGCTCAGGAACGGCGGCTGCCCATTTGTGTGCGACCACCGGTGGTACGGCATAACCGCGCTTAGCGATGGCCGCTGCGGGAGCCATCAGGTCAGAGAAAGGCAAACGACCAAACTTTTCGTGTAAGGCCGCCCAGCCAGCCACAACCCCTGGCACCGTAACCGCGTCAACGCCTCGCTTGGGCGCGTTGGCGTGACCTTGTGCATTACGACCGTATTTGTTGGCAAAGTACGCGGGATTCCAAGCCATGGGTGCATGGCCAGAGGCATTCAGGCCATGCGCCTGACCTTCGTGCCAAACAATCGCAAAAGCATCACCACCCAAGCCACACGACACGGGCTCAGTCATGGTAATAACAGCTGCGGCGGCAATAGCCGCATCAACAGCAGTGCCGCCTTTGTAAAGCATTTGCAGGCCCGATTGGGCTGCCAAAGGATGAGAGGTTGAAACGATATTGCGCGCAAACACTGGAATGCGCACGCTTGGATAGGGGTTTTTCCAGTCAAAAGATTTCATGGCAGTCCAGGGTCTTTTTTTATTGTTGACTTTATTGTCGACACAACCCGCATTAAAGCGCCGTGTCACCCATCTCGCCGGTTCGGATACGCACCACCTGTTCGAGTGGTGACACGAAGATCTTGCCGTCACCAATTTTGCCCGTGCGCGCCGCTTTGATGATGGCCTCAATGACCGTTTCAACTTTATCATCACTAATGGCCACTTCAACGCGTACTTTGGGCAAAAAATCGACCACGTACTCGGCACCACGATACAGCTCCGTATGGCCCTTTTGACGACCAAAACCCTTGGTTTCCGTGACGGTTAAACCCGTGATACCAACCTCAGAAAGGCCTTCGCGAACCTCATCGAGTTTGAATGGCTTAATGATGGCAGTGACTAATTTCACAGTGACTCCTGCGCCAGCGACAAGCCAGCAAGTTAGTGCTAATCGGAAAGAGACTCACGAAATGCGTTAGACAAAGGATAGCGCCAATCACGCCCAAATGCCCTGACCGTGACTTTAGGGCCTGGCGGCGATTGACGACGTTTGTACTCATTGATTCGCAACAGTTGCACCACTTGTCGAACCGCCGCCTCGTCAAGACCCGATTGGACCAGCGATTTAAGGGGTAGATTATGGTCCACATAGCCCGCAATAATGGCATCTATGACCTCGTAACTGGGTAATGAATCTTGGTCGGTTTGGTCATCGCGCAGCTCAGCGCTGGGTGCGCGGGTAATGATGCGTTCAGGGATCACCAAAGACTGTTGGTTGCGCCACTTAGCCAAGCGATACACCAATGTTTTTGGCACATCTTTGAGCACAGCAAAACCGCCCGCCATATCACCGTATAGAGTGCAGTAACCGGTGGTTAGCTCGGATTTATTGCCCGTTGTCAGTACCAAAGAGCCCAGCTTATTCGACAGCGCCATCAATAGAGTGCCACGAGTACGCGACTGAAGGTTTTCCTCTGTGGTGTCTGGCGAGCGGCCCTTAAAAGCACTTGAAAGCGCCTGTTCAAGGGCATTGGTCACCTCGCCAATGGGTATCACTTGATAATTAACATTCAATGTTTCAACCATGGCTTGCGCATCTGTCTGCGAAATATCAGCCGTGTAGCGAGATGGCATCATAACGGCACTCACCGCTTCTGCGCCCAAGGCATCAACAGCCACCGCCAAGACCACGGCTGAATCAATGCCACCAGACAGGCCCAACACCACCGCTTTGAAGCCGTTTTTAAGCACGTAATCTCTCACACCAGTGGTAAGGGCGCCCCAAACCAGCGACAGGTGCTCTTGTTCGGCCTCTTCCTCCATGCTGGTAACCGGCGTCCATAGGCCATCCCCTAGCGCCAATGCACCACTACTTTGCACCAACACGTGATTAAGTGCCGGGTTGAATGCAGGGGCATGGCCAATGCAATGCCCTTGGCGATCAAGGGCAAAAGACATCCCTTCAAACACCAACTCATCTTGCGCGCCACAAAGATTGACATAAAGCAAACTTAGGCCGGACCGATCAACACACCGGCGCATCATTTCGAGTCGCTGCGTAAACTTGCCCATGTGAAACGGCGATGCGTTCAAAACCAGCAGGCACTGAGCCCCAGCTTCACTAGCAGCCGTTGGTGCGTGCCTAAGCCAAGCATCCTCACAAATATTAAGACCAAATCGCACGCCTGCGTGCTCAAAAGTGCAGGCTTGGTCGCCGGCACTGAAATACCGTTGCTCATCGAAAACGCCATAGTTGGGCAATTCGCGTTTGAAATATTGCGCAATCACTTGCCCGCCCAGTAACACACTAGCGGCGTTGTAAAGCTTGGCTTCTTGGACGTAAACATGCCCAACGACCACAGCTAAGTTAGGCAAATCAGCCAAACGGGCACACAAAGCAAGCAATGCCTGGCGGTCTTGCTCAACGAAGGCCGGTCGTAGTAACAAGTCCTCGCAAGGGTAGCCTGTCAAGGAAAGCTCAGGCGTCAATAAAACATCAGCCCCGCAAGCAGCCGCTTGACGCGCCATTTGCTCAATTTGAGCGGCATTGCCTAAAAAATCACCGACCGAGGCATTGATCTGCGCGAGCGCAACGTTTGCAGCTGACATGGGCACCTTCACATTCGTATTGAAATTGAGGTTTGATTATGGCATGACAAGGGCGTCAGCGATGGCTCTATAATCAAAGCATCATGACAAACAACGCCCCTTCCCCTGAAGACCAATTCGCCAACAAGGCGCAAGCTTGGTCTGCCCGATTCTCTGAACCCGTATCCGATTTGGTCAAACGCTACACCGCTTCGGTCGGGTTTGATCAAAGGCTGGCCTTTCATGATATTGCAGGCTCTTTGGCACATGCCGAGATGTTGGCCCATGTCGGGGTCATCAGCCAAGACGACTTAAACAAAATTCAAACTGGCTTGGGTCAAGTTCGAACAGACATTGAAAACGGTCAGTTCACTTGGTTACTCGATTTAGAGGATGTTCACTTGAACATCGAAAAACGCTTGGTAGAGTTAATCGGCGATGCCGGCAAGCGCTTGCACACGGGGCGATCAAGAAATGATCAAGTGGCAACCGATATTCGTTTGTGGGTTCGTGAGCAAATCGACTTGATCTTGGCTCAATTGAATGCACTGCAGCGCGTACTCGCCGAGCAAGCCGTCAAGCACGCCGAGACGATCATGCCAGGCTTTACCCACTTGCAGGTGGCACAACCCGTCACTTTTGGGCATCACCTCATGGCCTACGCTGAAATGTTTGCGCGCGACCATGAACGCCTCGTGGATTGCCGCCGTCGCGTGAACCGATTGCCACTTGGCGCAGCCGCTTTGGCTGGCACGAGCTTTCCAATTGATCGCGAACGCGTGGCAAAAACACTTGGCTTTGAGTCGGTTTGCCAAAACTCGCTTGATGCTGTTTCTGACAGAGATTTTGCGATCGAATTTTGTGCTGCTAGCGCCTTGATCATGACGCATATTTCCAGACTATCGGAAGAGCTCGTGCTGTGGATGAGCCCACGAGTCGGGTTTATTACCTTAGCCGATCGGTTTTGCACGGGCAGCTCCATCATGCCGCAAAAGAAGAATCCCGATGTACCCGAGCTTGCTCGCGGTAAAACGGGGCGTGTCAACGGCCACCTGGTGGCGCTGCTGACGCTCATGAAGGGCCAACCCCTGGCTTACAACAAAGACAACCAAGAGGACAAAGAGGGGTTGTTTGATACGGCAGACACTGTTCGTGACACCCTCACCATCTTTGTTGACATGATGCAAGGTGTGACGGTCCATGCGCAAGCCATGCGCGAAGCGGCCAAGCAAGGGTATGCAACGGCCACTGATTTGGCTGACTACTTGGTGAAGAAAGGGGTTCCATTTCGTGATGCTCACGAGGTTGTGGCGCATGCTGTACTGAGTTGTGAACAACAGGGTTGCGACATTGCCGACTTGCCACTAGATGCCCTTCAAGCTTTTCATCCCCTCATCGAAGCCGACGTTCATGCTTGCTTGACGCTAGAGGGCTCTGTGAACGCCAGATCCCATGTCGGCGGCACTGCGCCTGATCAAGTCCGAGCAGCCGCTCAACACAAGCTGGATTCACTCAAAAACAGCGATTGATTCCACGTGGCCGGTGTGCGGGAACATGTTAACCACGCCTGCCTGCTTAAGGCGATAGCCGCCATGCTGCTCTAAAACGCCAGCATCACGCGCCAAGGTCGCTGGGTTACAAGAAACGTACACGATTCTCTTGGGACGATTTTTGCCCTTAAGTTGACTCAATGCTTCACAAACGGCTAGCGCCCCCTCTCTTGGCGGATCAACCAACACGCGATCAATACGACCGTCCAAGGCGGCCATCAAAACAGCGTAGCTATCGATGGTGAAAGTAAACAGGTCACTGGTTTGAAAGGCCACATTACTAACGCCGTTGTGACTTGCCGCAGCATGCGCTCGATCAACCAATGCTTGGCTACCCTCGACGCCAAGAACCTGCTGCGAACCTCGTGCCAACGGCAACGTGAAATTACCCAAACCACAAAAGAGATCCAACACGTGATCCGCTTCTGTGGCGCCAAGCAATGACAGCGCTCGTGACACCAGGATTTGATTGATTTGGTGATTAACCTGCGTGAAATCTGTTGGACGAAAAGGCATGCTAATGCCAAAGGCAGGCAAGGCATAAGTCAGGGGCACAGCGCCTTCCTCATCAAGCAAACAAACGGTATCAGGCCCTTTGGACTGCAACCACCACTGCACGCCGTGTGATTGCGCAAAAGCCCGTAAAATCGTTTTGTCGAGTTCGGTCAAAGGATCCAAGTGACGCAAAACCAAGGCGATCACAGCATCGCCGACAGCCAACTCAATTTGTGGAAACCGTGTCGGCGAACCCATGCGTCCAATCATCTCGCGCAGTGGGCTCAGCAGATCACTGACCGCACGTGGCAACACCTCACAGGACGTCATGTCGGCCACGAAACTGCTGCGCCGCTCGTGAAACCCAACCAGAATGCCACCCTTTGGTGGTACCAAACGAACTGTCAATCGAGCGCGATAGCGATAACCCCAGCTCGGTCCGTGTATGGGTGCGAGCACTTGCTCGGGTTTGATACCGGCCAAATGACCAAACGCATCTTCTAATAAACGTTGCTTAACCGCAACCTGGGCATCTGAGGCCAAGTGCTGCATCAGGCAACCACCGCAGACACCAAAGTATTGACAACGTGGTGCCACGCGCATCCACGAGTCGCGCTCAACAGACACCACTTTCGCGGTGTCGTAAGACGTTTTCGATTTTAAAATCTGGGCTGTCACTGACTCATGGGGCAGCGCGCCCTCAACAAACACGACCTTACCGTCAAGGCGACCCACACCACGCGCTTCGTGGTCAAGGGAATCAATGGTCAGTTCAATGGTTGGTTTGACACGTTTGACTTTCAGACAGGACCCCAAGCTTCCAAGTACTCATGCCAATGTTCAGCGTCAAGGCTCTCAAGGTGCGCTCGAACCAACGCTATTTCGTGATCGTAAGCCGCCTGCGTGAGCAGGCCCCGGATCAGCTGAAAGCGACAATACACCAACCACGTGTTGACAACGTCTGTTTCGCAATAAGCCCTAACCTCGTCAGTGTGACCTTGCTGCCAAGCCTCCCAGACTTTACTGCCGTCCATGCCAAGCTTGCCCGGAAAGCCGCACATTTTGGCCAAATCATCCAAAGGCGCGTTGCCGCGGCCACTGTAATTGGCCAAGACATCCATCAAGTCCGTGTGGCGCGTGTGGTATCGGCTCAAGTAGTTGTTAAATTTAAAATCACGATCATCACTGCCATTATCCCAATACCGCGTGGCAACCACGCCGTGGACAAGGCTGCGGTAATGCAAAACGGGCAGATCAAAACCCGATCCATTCCAGCTGACAATTGTTGGCGTGTAGTGATCAATTGTTTTAAAAAAACCTTGAATAAGCGTGCGCTCCGGGTCATCGGCTTGGCCAATACATTTCACTCGAAAACCATTATCGTCACGAAACGCGCAACCAATCACGGCAATCTTATGCAAGTGATGTGGCAAGAAGGTGTTACCGGTTTTGGCATGGCGCTCGGCCAATGCCCTTTCAACCACTTCGAGATCACTTAGGTCACCCCAGTCGTTGGTCTGGCGCAAACCAACAACATCCGGAATCGTTTCAAGATCAAAAACCAGTATCGGCGTCATGCTGTCGTCCGATTATTGCTGAGCAGGCAGATAGCGCATGGGATCGACCGGTGTGCCATTTCGCCGCACCTCAAAATGCAAGCGAGGTGAACTTGTGTCGGACTGACCCATTGTGGCGACTTGTGTGCCCTTTTTAACGCTATCCCCTGCCTTGACTAACAGCTTTTCGTTGTGCGCATAAGCGGTAATAAAACCATTGTCGTGATCCAAAATCACCAAATTCCCAAATCCGCGGGCCCCGTTACCGGAGTAAGCGACTTTACCGGCTGCTGCTGCCAGTACGGGTTCACCCACATTACCAGCGATATCAATGCCTTTGTTTTGCACAGTGAATTTTTGAATGATAGTGCCCTTTGTTGGCCAGACTAGATTCAATATTGTGGCGTCGTTGGCTCGGGTCCCCGAATCATCAGCCCTCGGCGCGGGATCTGCCTCACCTTGACGAGCTGCTGCCATGCTTGATCCTGAATCACTGACCGAGGCCTGTTCAGGTGCATCAGCGTTTAGCCGTAAACGCTGGCCCACTCTAATCAGGCTAGGATTGCTGATGTTATTGAGAGAAGCCAAGCGTTCAACGCTGACCCCTGTTTCCCTGGAAATGGAAGACAAGGTATCACCCGGCTGAATGCGATAGGTGCCGTCGACCCCAAGATCACTGAGGTTGGAAACAGGTGCAAATATGCCAGTACCAGAACAACCAGCCATCAAAACCACCAACATCACCGTGATCCAGCGCAACTTACCAGTGATCTCGCGCCTTGCGGGTGCATACATATGACTCTCCAAAACAATCAACTTTGTACTCCGGGTTTGAGAGGCACAAATCGAACGGCCTCTAGCTCTTGTCTGACCCAATGCTGTGGCGACTGACGTGTCATCATCATCAATCGCTGCTGCGCTTGGCCTTCTGGGGCAATTAATCGCCCCCCCACAGACAGTTGCTCGAGCAACGCTTGGGGTATCTTTAGTCCAGCCGCTGCCACAACGATCGCGTCAAAAGGCGCGTGCGCTGCCCAACCCAACATACCATCACCAAACAACAGATGAACATTACGACAACCCATTTGTCGCATCCGTTCCTTGGCAGTATCGTACAACGGACGGACGCGCTCAATTGAATAAACCTGCCCAAAAACTTTTGACATGACCGCCGCTTGATAGCCACAACCGGTGCCAACCTCTAGCACTTTAATGGGTTTGGGTGACGACTCGCATACTGCCGCTAACATCCGAGCAACCACCCAAGGCTGAGAAATGGTTTGTGCATGACCAATGGGCAACGCCGCATCCTCATAGGCCCGGCTCGCGAGCGCCTGATCGACAAACAAATGTCGATGCACAGACGCCAGTGCGGCTAAAACAGTCTCATCGGTCACCCCTTGGCTGCGCACTCGATCGACCATGCGCAAGCGCAGACGCTCAGATGTGAGGCCTAAGTTTTCTGGATAATCGGCATAAAAAGGTGCGGCACTTGCTGCTGGCGCACGAACAGACGGTCCGGGCGGCATGATACGCGTGTTGCTATTAGACGGACGAATGTCCGTCATTGAAGCGAACAGCGCCTTTTTTTTCATGGGTGTAAAACCGAGGAATCAGATAGCCATTGACCCACAACAGCAATTTGCTGCTCGTGCGTCAAATCCATTCTCAACGGCGTCACCGACGTCCAGCCATGCTTGACCGCATGAAAATCGGTGCCTGGCGAGTCGTCCTGCGCGTCACCCGCAGCGCCAATCCAGTAAACCGTTTCGTTGTGCGGGTTGGTGGTGGCAATCACCGGTTGAGAAGCATGTCGCTTACCCAGACGTGTTACCTTCGGCCCACGATGTTCGTGCGCCGGTAAACCAGGGATATTGACGTTAAGTAGGGCCTTAGCCGCCAGCGGATCATTCATAAAGCGCTTGACCACGGCTTGGGCCACGAGGGCCGCCTCATCTAAAAACTCCCAGCGCCTTTGTGTCAAAGAAAATGCAATGGCAGGTATTCCAAATAGGTGGCCCTCAACGGCTGCTGCGACAGTACCCGAATAAATGGTGTCGTCGCCCATATTGGCGCCATTGTTGATACCCGACACCACCAAGTCAGGCTTAAATGCCAGTAATCCAGTCAAAGCAACATGCACACAGTCAGATGGCGTTCCATTGACCACATAAAAACCGTTTTTTGCCTGCCGAACCGTCAGCGGCCGATTTAAAGTCAATGAGTTAGAGGCTCCACTGTGGTTGACCTCCGGGGCCACGACGGTGATTTCGCCCATACCCTGAAGCGCATGCGCCAAAGCTTCAATACCAGCGGCGCTGTAGCCATCGTCATTGGAAACGAGTATTTTCATGAGTTAACCAGTTTTAAGCCCACAATAAGCTTTGATCTTATTGTACCTTCGTCGAACTCAAAACCATGCCCGCCACTCCAGTAAACTGATGCCTTAATTCACAGGTCGTTTCTCGCATGATGGAATTTTTTAACGCAACAGTCATCCCGTCAACAATCGCAGTGGCTTTTTTTGTTGCCGCCTATCTTTTGGGATCCGTCTCTTTTGCGGTAATCGTCAGTAAGCTTTACGGCCTTCAAGACCCGCGCTCGTATGGTTCAGGCAACCCGGGTGCAACCAACGTTTTGCGTAGCGGTCATAAAACCGCTGCGGTGTTGACCTTACTTGGCGATGCTTTTAAAGGATGGTTGGCCGTTTGGCTTACCATCAATCTCGGCGCCTCTGCCACACTTGTTTGCATCGCTGCCGTGGGGGTTTTTATAGGTCACCTTTTCCCCATCTTTCTGGCTTTTAAAGGGGGCAAGGGCGTCGCCACTGCGTTTGGGGTACTGCTTGCACTCGCGCCTGCACTCGGTCTAGCCACCTTACTAACATGGTTAATCGTGGCCTTCTTTTTTAGAATGTCATCACTGGCTGCGGTTGCGGCTGGTGTTTTTGCTCCGTTTTATTACCTTATTTTGGCTGGCGTTCTTTGGCCATTTGAACCAGCCATCCTAGGAGCGCTGATTTTGATTGGTGTCTTATTACTGGCTCGGCACCGTGCCAATATTGTCCGAATACTCGCGGGTACAGAGCCCAAAATAGGCAAAAAAACAACTTAAACAGTTTTTTGTCTGGACTGCTAAAGGTCCTGATCTTCCAACATCGCAGTGCCAATCTCAGAGAGTGGCCACCGCGGGCGAATGACAAATCGGTGGCGCTTGTCACCAACGTCTTCTAACCCCGCATTGATTCGCTCGGCGGCGGCATAGGCAATCATGGCCCCGTTATCGGTACAAAGTGCCACTGGGGGAAAGAAAACAGTTGCACCCATTGAGGCCGCCTGACGCTTTAACCGACCGCGTAACCGCTGGTTGGCGCCTACACCACCGGCCACCACCAATCGTTTGAGACCCGTGCCTTTTAACGTGGCCAGCGACTTTGCCACCAACACGTCAATGATCGCCGCTTGGGTACTCGCAGCCAAATCAGCTCGGGCTTGTTCGTCGAGCTGCTCAAGGCCACCAGCACGCTGCACTTGCTGCAGCACTGCCGTTTTCAGGCCACTGAAGCTAAAGTCAAAGCCTGCGCGGTTGAGCAATGGGCGCGGCAACTCAAATCGCCGCTCATTGCCCTGCTGCGCCAAAGCCGCTAAGGCGGGCCCACCGGGGTAACCCAAGCCAAGCAGTTTGGCTGTTTTATCAAAAGCCTCACCCGCCGCATCATCCAAAGTCTCACCGAGCAGTTCGTACTGCCCCACCCCATCAACTCGCATCAACTGCGTGTGCCCGCCAGACACCAAAAGTGCCACAAATGGAAAATCAGGTTTGGGATCAGCCAAGCGAGGCGACAACAGATGCCCCTCTAAGTGGTGAATCCCAACAGCGGGTTTGCCCAACGACCAAGCAATCGCCTGTGCGCTACCCGCGCCCACCAAAAGCGCACCCGCCAGCCCCGGACCTGCGGTGTAAGCCAACATATCGACCGCGCTTAATTCAAGACCAGCTTGTGACAACACCAGACGGGTCAAGGGTATGACTCGCCGGATGTGATCACGTGAAGCCAACTCAGGCACCACGCCGCCGTAAGCTTCGTGCATGGCGGCCTGGGTGTGCAACACGTGCGATAAAACCCCGCGCTCGGTACACACCAGCGCCACGCCTGTTTCGTCACAAGAACTTTCATAGCCAAGAATAATCATGGCGCCATTGTAAGACCTTGGCCGTCTTGGTCTTGGTCTTGGTCTTGGCCTGGGTCTCACTCACCCTGCTTTACAGATGAGCTTCGCCCTTGCATGAATAGTCAAGCCATTGGTTACACCTTGAAAGATTACGGCTTTCATGGATTGTCGGACAAAACCGACACCACTTGAACAAAGTGATTCTTAATATGCCGCAGTCACACATCGACCGATGTGACAAGAAAAAAAGTTAAGGAGACGCAATGCAAGTAGTAACAGATTGGTTCAATCTAATCAGCAGTTGGGTATGGGGTCCTGTGATGCTCGTCCTTTTGGTCGGGACAGGTGTTTTCTACACCATTCGCTTGGGCGGCTTGCAATTTCGATTGTTGCCGCGCGCGCTGAAACTGGCATTTGCCCGACAAAAAGCCAGCGATGCGCCAGGCGATATTTCACCCTTCCAAGCACTCATGACCGCCTTGGCGGGCACCATCGGTACCGGTAACATCGCCGGTGTGGCCACAGCCGTTGTGCTCGGTGGACCTGGTGCGGTTTTTTGGATGTGGCTATCCGCCTTAGTGGGCATGGCCACAAAATACGCCGAGGCCTATTTGGCCGTTTATTTCCGTGTGCGTGACAGTCGCGGCAATATGTCGGGTGGGCCGATGTATTACATCGAACACGGTCTGGGTTTGAAAGGCTTGGCTATTATGTTTGCCGTTTGTGGCGCCCTAGCAGCACTGGGCACGGGCAGCTCGGTGCAATCAAACTCAGTGGCACAAGCGCTTCAAAACACCGTCGGCCTACCGGGTTGGATCACCGGTATTGTCCTAACCGTTGTGACCGGACTCGTGCTGCTCGGTGGTATTCGCAGAATTGCGCGCGTTGCCGCTGTCATCGTACCCGTTATGGCGCTCATTTACGTCATCGGTGGGTTGATCATTATCTTGACGCATTGGGATTTGGTTTGGCCAGCGGTTAGTCTGATCGTCAGTGATGCTTTTAGCGGTCAGGCCGTGGCCGGTGGCGCCATTGGTCTGGCGATTCGCTATGGCGTGGCTCGTGGGGTGTTTTCTAATGAAGCGGGTATCGGCACAGCGCCAATCGTCGCGGCAGCCGCCAAGACCAAACGCCCCGAAGAACAAGCGCTGGTTTCCATGACAGGGACCTTTCTGGATACCATCGTGGTTTGCTCGGTCACCGGCATTATCTTGGTCATGGGCAATCAGTACACCCAAGGCATGACAGGTGCAGCCTTGACCGCCAACAGTTTTGAAGCAATGCTGCCAGGCGTGGGGTCATGGGTGGTCACGGTCGGCTTGATATTTTTTGCTTACTCGACCATTTTGGGATGGTCCTATTACGGTGAAAAGTGCACGGCTTACCTCTTCGGCGACAAAGCGGTCGTACCCTATCGCGTGATTTACACGGGATTTGTCATGCTCGGGACCTTAATTTCGCTAGACTTGGTGTGGGCCGCCGCTGATGTCTTCAACGGACTCATGGCGATTCCTAACCTGATTGGCTTGCTGTTGCTTTCCGGTATTGTGGTTCACAAACGCCTGCCCGCGCCCGCCCCGCTTAATGCTCGTGAATAACCAAGTGAGCCATGCCTTGCTCAGTGGCCAACCCAACTTTGGCGCCAATGGGCAAAGTGGCTTTCACAGCAGTGTGACCGTAAGGCAATCCCGGGATCACCGGGATGCCAACGGTTTTTCTGATGTGTGCAATGACATCAGGCATGTCAAAGCCTTGATCATGCGTCGCCAGTCGGTAGCCGGTAAAATGCCCTAAGATCAAGGCTTTTTGCCGGCCCAACACACCCGACTGTGCCAGCTGCAACAACAGGCGCTCAACGCGATAAGGGTGTTCGTTAACATCTTCCACAAACAAAAGACCACCGCGTATTTTTGGAAAAAATGGCGTCCCCAAAAGGCTCACTAACATCGCCAAATTGCCGCCCCACAAGACCCCTCGCCCATCAAAAGCATCGGCTTGTTCACTCTCAAAACTTAAGATCTCCAGCTCGCCACGCATAGTTTCAGCAAACAAATCAGCCGTCAAATCATTCACATTGGCCACACCAAAGTCAGCAGCGGCCACTGGTCCGGTGTAACTCACCGCACCAGTGGCCGCCAACAACGCCAAATTAAAAGCCGTGAAATCACTGTGACCAATAAAAAGCTTGCCACTGTCAGCCACTGCATGCCAATCAATCGAGGGCAGCAAGCGAGTCATGCCATAACCCCCGCGCGCAGCCATGACAATATCGGCTGGTTGCTTAAGCGCTCTTGTCAGCGCTTGGAGCCGCTGTCGGTCTGTGCCAGCGAAACGTCCATTAACGGTCTTGGCACCGCGGTCCAAATTGGTTTTAAAACCCAAGGCTTGAAGATTGACCACAGCGGTATCGAGTTTCTCAGTAGGCACCACTGGGCCTGAGGGCGCAATCACATAAATCCGTTGATTGGTCAATGGTGCATGCAATCCGGTATTGGCTTCTTTCATGATGATGAGCATCTTTTTTGTGTTGATGGGTCAGTCTGAGGTTCGCGCGGGAAAGCTTAGGTCGCAAACCGGACTCGAATCGTAATGCCCGCGCCGTGCTTTAAAAAATTGGCTCAATACTTGCCCACATTCTTGCGTCAACACCCCGCCTTCGATGTGAGCGTGGTGATTCAAAGTGCCGCGCTCGCTCAAATCAACCCGGCCGCCACAAGCGCCTGTTTTAAGATCTGAAGCACCATACACAATCCTTGACACCCGCGCATGAAACAAGGCGCCCAAACACATGGCACAGGGCTCAAGCGTGACAAACACCGAGGCGCCCGGCAAGCGATAGTTACCCAAGTATGATGCCGCTTCTCTTAGCGCCATGACTTCGGCGTGTGCCGTGGGGTCAGACAGGCCGATGACAGCATTCGCGCCTTGACCGATGAGTTCACCCTCGGCGCTCACCACCACGGCGCCGACGGGCACTTCGTTTTTAGCCTGAGCGCGAGCAGCCTGCGCCAACGCTAAGCGCATGTAAAAAGCATCATCCACGATACATCCGGGACTTAACCGAGATACGACGAACCAAACTGATCACCGCTTCTTCAAGCCATTGGTATAGCTCAGCGTCTTCGTCGTAACGCGCCTGGTTCAAATTATTAACGCGACCGTCTTCGATAAATCCCCAGGCACGACTGCGCTTGTCACGGTGCTTGGGGTCCCACACGCCAAAAGCAATACCACCAGATTGACGCACCAAAGAAAAACAAGGGATGTCGGTGTAACCATCACCCACAAAAACCATTTGATCAAAAGGCACCCGCAAGCGATCCTCAGGGATTTTGCGGTTGACCTCAAACGGCTTGCCTTCATAAGACGGGCCAATAATCCCTTTCTGAATGTGAAACAAATACCGTGTTTTGTCGGTGAAGCTCACAATCCGACGGGCAAACGCAATGCCGCCATCGTCGCCATATACAAACTCTGAAGCCCAAATTTGTGAAAACTCATGCGCGATGGGGGTGTATCGAACCACATCACCGATACCGCTCGATATGAGATAAAACTCCAGCTGTGTCTGTGGATGCACGTCACGAACCACCGCACGAAGCCGCTCAAACAGCGTTGGCACGCCCGAATGCAACGGTAACTGCTTACCCCATTCGTTCAACACGGATTTTGTGATCAAGCCGTTTTGTTGTGACTTAGACAACTCAATCATGGCGTACAAGTAGGCCGGCACTGGATCCCAATTCGACGAGAGCAAGGGGTCAACCCGGTTGGCCCAAAATGCAGAGGTGTCGACTCCAAGATGCGCCAAAAGACCAGAAGTGCTATCTGGTGCCAACGTGTCATCAAAATCAAAGACCAAGGCGATAACATCAGACATGCGTGACTCGCTTTAAGATGGTTTTGTACCTGTCGGTGAACTCAAATGATTGTGTTGTGTCAATATTCAAACACACACCACTAATACAAGTGTACCGTTTGCCATGGGTGGCAGTCACGCCATCCGATTGCGATTAAAACGCAAACCAAGCCATTGATGAGACCGTAGGATGTGACTTATGACTTCAAATAACCAGATTTTCATCCAGCCGCTGAGCGTGCCACGGGTGATTTTGTTGACACTTGCCGCCATCGCATTGGCACTGGCTTGGCCCAACATAAGCGCGGCTCAATCCCAAGACAAAGCCTCGCTCATCTTGCACCTCAGACATGCCATTGCACCCGGGGGCGGTGACCCCGCCCATTTCGATGTCAACGATTGCCGCACACAGCGCAACCTCAGTGACCAGGGCCGCGAGCAATCGCGCCAGATTGGTGCCCAGTTGAAATCGCTTGGCATCGTGCCCACCCAGGTCTGGTCCAGCCAATGGTGCCGCTCAACAGAAACGGCTCAACTGATGAACGTGGGCGAAGTGACACCCTTGCCAGCTTTAAACTCTTTTTTCCAAAACCCAAGCGAGGGGCCAGCTCAAATCGCTGAGCTCCAGACTTTTATACGTGAACTTGATCCCAAAGGTGGGCCATATGTCATGGTAAGCCACCAAGTGGTGATAAGTGGCTTAAATAACACTTTTGTAAGCAGTGGCGATGGGGTCTGGATGGCGCTGACCGGTGACCCCAATGAACCTTGGCGGACATACCCAGCCAACACGCAAACGCTTGCGCTGCCCACTGGCTTTTAGTTGAACCGGTCGTTGACCGTTAAAATGATGGCATGCAAACACCAGACACGACCGCAACCCTTCTGCCCGGCCAATCGGTTGAACTGCTCAAAGCGCTGCACATCCTGACCCGCGAGGGTCAGATGAACCAAGACAGCCGGCGCAAGCTTAAACAGGTCTATCACCTGTTTCGCTTGATTGAACCTGCACTTGAAGCGCTAAGCCAAAAGAACCCCGAATTCACCTTAGTGGATCACGGCGCTGGGAAGTCATATCTGGGTTTCATCTTGATGGACTTGTTCATCAAAGACAAAGCCCCCAACGCCCAAGTGATCGGTATCGAGCGGCGTCGTGAATTGGTCGATCGCTCGCAGCAATTGGCCGAGCTGGCAGGTTTCTCGCAGATGCGTTTCTTGACCATGGATGCTGAAGCGGCATGCACAAGCGATGAACTACCAACGGTTGTGGACATGGTGACGGCCCTTCATGCTTGCGACACCGCGACCGATGACGCTATTCGTTTTGCGCTCAAGCGCCAAGCCCAGTCCGTGGTTCTCGTGCCCTGCTGCCAAGCCGAAGTGGCGGCCAGTTTGCGCCAACAGAAAAAACCTTACGATCCTGACCCGATGACTGAGCTCTGGCGCCGGCCGCTGCATACGCGCGAATTCGGTAGTCATTTGACCAATACCTTGCGCTGCCTTCAGCTCGAAGCGCATGGCTACCAAGTGACGGTGACCGAACTGGTGGGTTGGGAGCATTCCCTTAAAAACGAACTGATTATTGCCCAGCGCAAAGGCAAGCCGCAGGCCATGGCTGCCCAAAAGCTGCAAGCCATCTTAGAGCGCGTTGGACTGCCCACACTGCGTACGAGATTCTTTTTGCCCGAGGGGCTCTAAACATGACTTGGTTGATTGCAGGATTTGGTGATTTGGGGCGTGAAATGGCTGACAACATGCAAGCCGATCCTGATCTGGCTGGCGAGACTGTCCTAGCCCTCAGACGCCATATCCCCAAACCAGAACCCAGTGATGCCAAAAATAATTCATCCAATTTGCGTTGGCTGAAAGCCGACTTATCGAACCGGGAGTCCCTGCGTCAGTTACCAGCAGACATCAACCATGTGGTGTTTTGTGCCACACCAGACCAACGCGACGAGGTCAGCTATCGAGAAACCTACGTCAAAGGCCTAAAAAATCTTCTACAAGCCCTCAAAGACACGGGCAACGCTCAGGCTCGCGTGTTATTCGTATCGTCGACGGCTGTCTACGGGGCCGAGCAAACGGGATGGCTGAACGAGACCAGTATCGCTGAACCCAGCGGTTTTAACGGTCGGGTCCTGCTTGAGGCCGAGCGTGAACTCACCAAGCAATGGTCAGACCCCTTGATTTTGCGGTTGTCCGGCATCTATGGGCCAAACCGCGTGTTTTTACTCAAACAATTGCTCGCAGGTGCGACCTCGGTGCCCGCCTCTGATGCGTACTGGGCCAACCGCATTCATGTCACCGATGCCGCCTTGGCGGTCATTCACCTGCTTAAGCGTAAAAACTTAACGGGCACTTACATCGGCACTGACAGCACGCCCGTGCCACTTAAGACGCTTTACGGAGATTTGGCTGCAGCCATTGGGGCACCTTCGCCCAGAGAAGGACCACCGTCGTCGATGATGGGTAAAAAGCGCCTTTCGAATCAAAAACTGTGCGACAGCGGCTTCACGTTTCGATGGCCTGATTGCCGCCAAGGGTATGCAGCGATCTTGGCGAACGAAAACTGGCGCGATTGATTGGTTTTGCATTAAGCCAACTCACTATCGACGTAACTGACTGCAATAATATCGAGCGTCTGCAGGCCGGTGGGGCTTTCTAAAGTGACAGTATCGCCTTCACGAGACTTTAAAAGGGCACGCGCCACGGGTGAAACCCAACTGATATGACCATTAAGGGGATCGACTTCGTCAACACCAACGATCTTGATACGTACCGTTTGTCCTGTCTGATCGATGTAATGCACTGTCGCCCCAAAAAACACCTGATCTTGGCCTGCTTGATCTGCTGGGTCCACAACGTGAGCGACTTCCAACCGTTTGGTTAAAAACCGCATGCGCCGATCGATTTCTCGTAAGCGTTTTTTGCCATAAATGTAGTCACCGTTTTCTGATCGATCACCGTTAGACGCCGCCCAGGAAACGATTTGAACCACCGAAGGTCGCTCAACTTTGATCAACTGCGCGAGCTCCGTGCGCATGGCTTCGTAGCCTTGGCGAGTCAGGTAGTTTTTTTCAGTGCTCATGCCAATCGAGCTTCTAACGCCGGGGCGTGCCAAACAGGGGTTAGGTCTTGATGCAAGACCGGTATCTCGCCAAGGTCATAACGACTGTCCTTGGGCCCATGAAAATCCGAGCCGGTCGAAGCCAAAAACCCGTAATGTTTGGCCACATCAGCATACGTTTGAAACTGCCCAGGATGGTGGCTGCCCGTGTTGACTTCAATGGCTTCGCCGCCAAGATCCTTAAATGTTGTGAACAGCCCCTCAAACTGTAACTCGGTGTAGCAATAACGACCCGGGTGCGCAATCACCGCCACGCCACTGGCGGCGTGAATCCAACCAAGGGCTTGTTCCAAAGTTGGCCACATGGTTGGCACAAAAGCGGCACCATCGTCTTTGAGATATTGATCAAACACCGCTTGCATGTGACTAAACTGACCGGTCTGAACCAAGTGACGCGCAAAGTGTGTGCGGCTGATTAAGCCTGGATTGCCAGCCACACGTAACGCACCCTCATAGGTGCCCGGATACCCCAAGTCGCTAAAACGTTGGCCCATGCCTTTGGCTCGCTCAATTCGCTGCTGCCTGATCGCGGTCAAACCACTAAGAAGCGCAGGGTGCGCGTCATCAATACCAAGCCCAACCACGTGCAATGTGCGACCAGCCCAAGTCACTGATATTTCAACACCCGCCAGAAATGGCAAGTTAAGCGACTCAGCAACTTGACGGGCCAGCGCCACACCCGCAACCTCATCATGATCGGTCAAGGCCCAGAGCTCAACCCCGTTTGCGCTCGCGCGCCGAGCCAAATCCGCAGGCTCAAGCACACCGTCTGATATGTTTGAGTGACAATGCAGGTCGGCGCGCTGCAGGGATTGTATTTTTTTTGATTCAGTTGGCATCAATAAACTCAACCACCGTTTGGATTTGATCTTCAACAATTAAGCTGGGGGCATGACCCACGCCAGCAAAATCAACCGCACGTGCCTGCGGGTTGGCCTGGAGCATTGTTTTTACCGTTGCTTCAGAAAGCAGATCAGATTGCGCCCCATGCAAAATCAAAGTCGGCGCATTCACACACGCGTAAGCACCCCATAGCATTTGCTCACCTTGCGCCATGAGCTCTTGGCTAACGGTGGCAAAGGCCATCGCAATGCCAGGATCGTAATGTTTGACCCATCGCCCATCACGTGGCACAAAATAATGGCGCGTGAGACTGGCCCATTGCTCATCGGTATGCGGCCCAAATGAGGCGGCTGTTTGTTTCATGTAGTGAACAGATGCCTCAAAGCTCTCAAACTGTAAATCTTCAGCCAGATACTGGCCAATACGCGCCAACGACATGGGTTCTATTTTTGGTCCAACGTCATTTAGCACCAACCGCGAGATTGGCACCACAGGATCAGCAATGCTGGCGCTTAGTCGTGCCGGTGGCGTTGCCCTAAGTCGCGGATTGGATTGCGCCACCAAGGCGGCGTAACTCAAAGCAATCAAGCCACCCATCGAGGTGCCCACCCAGTGCAGGGTTTTGGGTTGAAGGCGTGCCAGCAAAGCCACCATATCAGCGGTGTACTGCGGCACGGCATACCCCAAGGGTTGAGACAACCAATCCGATAACCCGCGGCCCACCACATCAGGACAAACCACACGGAAGCGCTTGGCCAATCGCGATGCCAAAGCATCGAAGTCACGTCCCGTGCGGGTCAAGCCGTGAACGCAAAGCACCAGGTCTTGGTTATCTGGATCACCCCACTCGTAGTAAGCCATGCGGTGCAAACCGGTCGGACTCACACAAGCCATTGAATTCACGCGCGCAGCCGTCATGGGAAAACCCCCTGATCTAAAACATCATTCTAGGGCATCAGCCCTCAAATGGGGGTGCTGACCGTGCCAGTAACGTCGTCTTTGATTGGCCACCGATCGCACCTGCAACGTCTTGGCGATTGAGTCGAACTGCATGGCGCCGTGATGCGCCGAAACCCAGGTCTGCGTGCCCAAGGCTCGCCAACGTTCAATAACCGATTGGTGGGGATGACCAAACCGATTGTGGTGACCCGCTTGCGCGACAGCATGTTTGGCTTGACTCCACGCTACAAACGGCTCACTCGAACCCGTTCGTGAGCCGTGGTGCGGCATGCTGATGACATCAATTGCCATCGGCCCACGACTGGCCTGCGCAGCAATGATTTGGCTCTCAGCAACCGCATCAATGTCTCCCGTCAGAAGGGCTGAATGCCAACGACCCGTGATCAACAAAACACAACCACAACGATTGCGTAACGTCCCTGTCAACGACCGTTGGGCACAATCGTCAAGCGGATAGAGAAACTCAAACCGAACCCCATCCTCGGTCCAGCCTTGATCGCTACGACAAGGTGTCGCTTGCGGCACGCCTGAACCAATCAATGCAAACACCTTGCGTTGTGCTTGCAGGGTTTCTAAGCCGCCCACGTGATCGTTGTCCGGGTGAGAAATAACGACTCGATCGAGCTTCGTAACGCCTAGAGCCTTCAGTTCAGGCAAAACCACGCGCTGCACGGCATCAACAGCACCAAACCGCCAACCCGTGTCAAACAACAGGGTCTTGGTTTTGGTTTGCAGCAAAGCCGAACCACCCTGCCCGACGTCAAACACGGTCAACTGCCAACCACCCGCGGGCGGCGCTGATGGTCGATACAACAAACCCGCCAACATCACCCCGTAACCAAGCACACGCCAACGCGTGGGCGGCAGACAGACCGATGCCATCACCCCAAGCAAACCCAGAACCAACCAAATGAACGGCATGGCACTGACTTCGACGGCCATCACCTCAAAACCCGCCAGCCAACGCACCGGACGCAACGACCAATAAAGACTTTCGTGGGCCAACCATGCCAAGGGTGATAGCCAAACATCGGGCAGCGGCAAAAGGCACGACGCTGACAGGATCAGCGCCAAAGGCGTCGCCACAAATGTAATCCAAGGAATAGCCCACGCATTGGCCGGCATGGATGAAAATGACACTTGATGAAACAAGTAAGCCAATATTGGTGTTGTGCCAATGGTCATGACCCACTGCAAATGAGCCGCTGTCACCGCCACTCGACCCAACCGTTGCCAACGGGAATTTTCCACAAGGCGCCATTGCGGGGCTTGTTCGGCAATCACAATCAAAGTGCTCACGGCTGCAAAGGACAACCAGAACCCGGTGGATAACACCGACCAAGGATCAAGTACTGTCATGATTGCCGCTGCCCAGGCAACCGCCTGATAGCCACTGAGCGGCAAGCGGCCACTGAAGCCAATGGCCGCACAGACCAACATAAAAAATGTTCGCTGCGCCGGCACTCCCCAACCCGCCAAAAGACAATACAAAAAAGCCACCACGACGGCTGACCAAACAAACACCAACCGTGTCGGCCACGACTCACTGAATTGCCGCGATCGCCAACTCAAACGCCGATACAAAGCCACCACCAGACCGGCACCTAGCGCAGCGATCAGCGTCACATGTGATCCACTGATCGAGACCAAATGGGTGATGCCCGTGGTGTTAAAAACTTTCCAATCGTCAGCTGACACCCCTTGTTGATCACCGATGGCTAGGGCAATCATGACCGGGGCCTCAGGCTGATCTTTTAGTAGGCGCAACATTCGCGCACGAATGTGACTGCGAACACGCACCACCCAAAACCTGGGGTCCCAAGCGCTTGCATCGGCTAGACGCTTAGGCTGACCGCGAACAGTGGCTGTGGCAAGCACCCCTTTTTCAAATAACCAACCGGCCGTGTCGAATCCGTGGGCATTCATCCGCCCGTGAGGCGATCGAAAACGCAAGGCCATGCGCCAACGCTGACCGGGTTCTAATGCATTGGTGCACGCACCGGTACATGCCCCTGGCCAGTCCACCAACACTCGCTCGGGCCATCGCCCTGGGTTGGCGTCAATCTGCCCGATAAAGCGCACACCACCATCGACTTGTTCGGGCAAGGCCGTCAACACTACGGTCACTCTCGTGACTTTATTGTCCTCACCGGGGTGCAAGGCTTGCGCGAGCCTCACGTCAGCACGCCAACTCGCCCAAAGAATAGCCAATAAAAGCAATGCCAAGGCAAGCAGAATGGGCCTGAAAGCAGATAAGCCTCGCGCCAAACCCCAACCCAAAGCCAAAGCCGTTAGGCAAAGGATTAGGATCAAGCCAACGATGGCCAAACGCCATGCAGCAGTGGGTAACTCAGGCAAGCGTTGAACGAGAATCACGCCACCCACCCAAACCAAGGGGTACAAGGTATTTCGCATGGCGACTCAATATCAAAACAGATCCATGAAAGGGTCTGCAAGACTGCCTGCGAATGGCTAGCGATTCAATTCGTATGTGCCGTATGAAACAAAATGTGGATTCAGTGCTCAGGACAGAACGAGACTAAATGACAACTGAGGGGTGGGGCCAAATCTTGGCCAATTTGGGTAGCCGGTTGAACGCGGCTTGCGCGGTTTGATTGATCACGACGTCGACCGAAACCCCGCGTAATTGCGCGAGACAGGCCGCGATCTGAGCGACTTCAGCGGGCTCGTTGCGCTGCCCTTTGGTGAGCCATGACGGCCCAATATCAGGCGCATCGGTTTCAAGAACCAGGTTGCTCAGTGACTGTTCTGTGGCCAGGCGTCTGATTTGAAGCGCACGGGTAAACGTTAAGGCACCACCCATGCCAAGGGCAAAACCCAAGTCGATAAATTGCTCGGCTTGCTGAAAACTGCCATTGAAAGCGTGCGCCAAACCACCTGTAGGGGGTATGCGGCGCAACCATTTAAGCAACTCGTCTTGCGAGCGACGCACGTGCAATAAAACAGGCAAATCAAATGCCCGAGCCAAAGCCAACTGCTCGCGATAAAAGTGGATCTGCTCTTCGCGCGCGACACCCTCGCGAATCGATTCCACAAAAAAATCCAAACCAATTTCACCCACCGCGACCAAGCGTGGATCGTCTCGATGTTGTTCTAAAAACTCAGCCAAGACTTTCAAATCTGCGCGTTCAGACCGTGCCACAAAAAGCGGATGAATGCCAACCGCATAGGCCCCGATTGGCATGGCATGAGCCATGTTGCGCACCACAGAAAAATTAGACCGATGAACAGCTGGAATCAGCAAACCTCCAAGCCCCACGGCCTGCGCACGCGCGATAACCGCCTCACGGTCTAAATCAAACTCACCCGCATCCAAATGACAGTGGGTGTCAAATAACGGCGAGAGGACGCCATTAAAGCCCAGCATTGATTTGTCGGGTGGTGTCATTAGGAGGGTTGCTGGTTCCAAGCGGCGCCAAGTGGCCATCGACCATGGTGAGTTGTCGGTCGGCTTTGCTCGCGAGCGTTAAGTCATGGGTCACCAAAACCAAGGCCGTGCCAAATTGGTCACGAACATTGGCAATCAGCTCAAATACCTGTTGAGCGGTTTCGCGATCAAGATTACCCGTTGGCTCATCGGCTAAGACACAGATCGGTTTGGTCACCAAGGCGCGAGCTAGGGCCACCCGCTGGCGTTCGCCGCCCGATAGCTGCCCCGGAAAATGTGAGGCTCGAGCAGCCAAACCCATGGCATCCAACAGGGGTTCGGCTTGCGCGCGCGCAGTGGCCAACGATTGACCACGCACAATCAAAGGCATGGCCACGTTATCAAGCGCGTCAAACTCACCCAACAAGTGGTGAAACTGATACACAAACCCCAAGTGTTTGTTGCGCAATGCACTGCGGGCCGTTTCACCAAGCGAAGAAACCGCCACATCTTGGATAAAGATTTCACCGGCGTCGGGCCGGTCAAGCAGGCCCAGACAATGCAGCAAAGTGCTTTTACCAGAACCAGACGAACCAACGATGGCCAGCGTTTCAGCGCGTACGACCTGCAAGTCGACGTTCTTTAAAACGTCCACACGTCGATCACCATCATTGAAGTGGCGACAAAGGCCTTTAACTTTCAGTACGCTATCAGTCATATCGCAACACCTGTGCAGGCTCAAGCCTTGACGCTCGCCAACTTGGATAAAGCGTGGCAAGCAGTGACATCACCAAGGACGTCACAGCAATTAACACCATGTCGGCGATTTGAGGGTCGGTTGGCAAACTCGAAATAAAGTAAATCTCTTGCGCCAAAAACTGCAGCCCAAGCATCCTTTCGATGGCCGGCACCAGCACATCAACGTTGTAGGCCACTAAGGCGCCAAAAATGACACCTAATGCGGTGCCGATGATGCCAATCAATGCGCCCTGAATCAGAAAAATCCGCGCAATTTTTCCTGGCGTGGCGCCCAAGCTACGCAAAATGGCAATGTCTGACTGTTTGTCTTTGACGGCCATGACTTGCGAGGACAGCAGGTTAAATGCCGCCACGGCCACAATCAACGCCAAAATCAGAAACATCATGCGTTTTTCTGTTTGAACAGCAGCAAACCAAGTCCGGTTATTACGCGACCAGTCCGCTGATAGCACCCCTCGCGGCAAGATGGCCCCAAGTTCATTGGACACGCGTGGTGCGGCATGCATGTCGGCGATACGTAATCGAACGCCTGCCGTACCCGTGTCACGGAACAATCGGGCGGCATCTTGAGCTTGCGCAAAAACCAAGGCGCTGTCGTATTCATAATGGCCGGAGCGATAAATACCAACCACCGTGAACTGACGCATGCGCGGCGTAAAGCCGGCAGGACTCACACTGCCCTGTGGGGCGAGCACCATCACAGTCTGTCCGATGGAAGTATTGAGCAAATTGGCCAAGGTGTCACCAATTACCAACCCAAAGCCACCGGGCACTAGTGCTGACAGATTGCCCTGCACCATTTGGCCACTCAAATTTGACACATCGTCTTCAAGCGCGGGTTCAACGCCTCGCAACTGAACCCCACGCAAGTTTTGTCCGCGCATGACAATGGCAGGGGCTGCCACAAAGGGCGCCGACCCAATCACATGATCATTGGTCTTAGCCAAATTCGATAGCTCATCGAAACGTTCGAGCACCCCCTCTGGGGTTTCGCTGGGCACAAATAACTCGATGTGCGGCAAAACTGACAGCATCCTGTCCCTGACATCGCGCTGAAAACCGTTCATGACTGACAGCACCACAATCAGTGCTGCCACGCCCAAAGCAATGCCTACCATCGACATGGCGGCCACAAACGAAACGAACTTGTCTCGTCCCGACCCAGCCGCACCTCGTCGAGTCAAACCGGCGTAGCGAGCGCCAACCCACCACTCAAAAAAATATTTCATCAAATCTCTAATCCGTGCCTTTGAAATGAACCCGCGTCGATGCCCGCAAGGAGGGTAATTATCAGGTTCGAGCTTATTATGGCATTGCCAAGCCAATGTTTGTGGCAAAAGCTCGGCATACACCCACTGACCGCTACAATGGCATCATGATAATTGCCATCAAAAATGCGCTACCACCAGAGGGTTACGCGCCTTCTTTGGCCACAGCATTAGAACGCCGGCACCCGTGGCTCGCGCAATGGTTTGCGACGCGCATCGCAACCGTGTTCGAATGGCCTTGGCGCGTGCACGGCTGCACCCCAAGCGAAGGTCTCGAACTGAGACTGGCGAAATACCCTTCAAATTCTGATTTACCCATCGGTGCAGCACTCGGTCCTTACTTGGCAGGCGTTACCGACACCAATCAGCGCGTTTGGTTGATCGACATGTGTAGCACCGTGATCGGTCAAGATCGTGCTGCACTGGTTGCGCTGCCTGACTTGGATATCAGCGCCGAAGAATCAAAGGCACTGTGGCAGGTAGCCCTGCCGCTTTTCGATGACGCTACAGCGGGTTTTACGCTTGAACCTTTGAGCACCGGTCGGGCTCGCCTAGATGGGCCACTGCCAAACCCCGAGAAAAGCATCAGTCCAATGGCATTAAATGGCCAAGATATTGGCGATTGGTGGCCCACCGGTCCCTTATGGCAGCCTTGGCGGCGTTTGCTCAATGAGTTGCAAATGACGTGGCACGAACATCCCGTGAACGAAGCACGCTCAGCACGCGGCCAGGCCCCCATCAATGGCGTTTGGCTCTATGGTGGTGGCATGGGTTGGCAACCTGCTTCACACTCCCCGACAACATGGTGTGACGAACTCACGCAAGCGGCGCGTGATGGGGATTGGCACCAATGGGTTGAATCCTGGCAGGCGCTACAGTCGACTTTACTGTCCGCAGACCCTGCCGCTGAAGTGATCCTGCTCGGCACAGATCGCACGGTGAGTTTGCGAGTGGCACCCAAAAAATGGTGGCAGGCAGTGATTGGGGTTGGCAAACCCAAGCCCTGGACCACATGGTGGAATCAATCATGACCCAAGTCCCCCTTTTGACGGTGCGCCCTGTGCCGATTTCCGAAACCAATGGCTTGGTGGCAGAAGGCGTGCATCCGCTGTTGGCTCGGATTCTATCGGCTCGAGGCGTGAAATCCAATCAAGAACTATCGACTGATTGGGATGGTTTATTAGCGCCTAAGTTGTTAAGCCACATTGATGAAGCGGCCGCGGTTTTGGCCGATGCCATCGGACAGCAAAAACGACTGCTGATTGTGGCCGATTACGACTGCGACGGTGCGACCGCCTGTGCGGTTGGTATTCGTGGCCTGCGCGCCATGGGTGCTATCGTCGATTTTTTGGTGCCAAACCGTTTCGAGACAGGCTATGGCTTGTCTCCCGAGGTGGTCACGCTCGCCGCCAATCACGCAGCGGGCAAACCAGACTTATTAATTACTGTGGACAATGGGATTGCCAGTGTCGACGGGGTCGCCGCTGCCAAAGCTTTGGGTATTGACGTGGTGGTGACCGATCACCACCTGCCGGGTGACCAACTCCCTGATGCGCTCGCCATTGTGAACCCCAACCAAGATGGTTGCGGGTTTCCGTCAAAGAACTTGGCCGGTGTGGGTGTGATCTTTTACGTCTTGCTGGCCGTGCGCGCAGAGCTGCGCAGCCGTGGTCACTTTAAAGACGGTCAACAACCGCGCCTAGACAGCTTGGTCGATCTGGTAGCCCTGGGCACGGTCGCTGACGTGGTGAAACTCGATCACAACAACCGCCTGTTGGTTACTCGGGGCTTACAGCGGATACAACAGGGCCAGGCCCAAGCCGGGCTCAGGGCTTTGTTCGCCGTCAGCGGTCGCGACACCCATCAGGCCAGCGCCTTTGACTTGGGTTTTACTTTAGGGCCTAGAATCAATGCGGCGGGTCGACTAACCGACATGCGTTTGGGTATCGAGTGCTTAATTACCGATGACGACCAACACGCACTGGGCTTGGCGCGTGAGCTTGATCGCATCAATCAGGAAAGGCGTCACATCGAAACCACCATGCGCGAGCAAGCGCTGGCCGTGGTTCAAGACATCGAAGACTTGGCCACTGATGCGCAGTCTGCAGCAATTTGCGTGCACCACCCCGACTGGCATCAGGGGGTGGTTGGCTTGGTGGCCTCACGCTTGAAAGAGAAGTATTACCGACCAGTGATTGCCTTTGCGCCGGGCGGTGACGGCCATTGGCGAGGCTCAGGGCGATCCATTCCCGATGTCCATTTGAGAGATGTCTTAGACTTGGTCTCAAAGCGACATCCCGGCTTAATTCTGAAGTTTGGTGGGCACGCCATGGCGGCAGGCCTAACACTTAATAGTGATGGCATGGCTGAATTTGCCAGCGCGCTTAGCCAGGCGGTGATTGAACTGACTGGTCGCCAGCACTTTGACCCTTTGATTGAAACCGACGGCTCACTGGAATCGGGCTATGCCAACGTCCAAGTCGCGAACCTGTTGCAACAACAGGTCTGGGGCGCCGGGTTTCCCGCGCCACTGTTTCTGGATGAGTTTGACGTCCAAGACCAACGATTGGTTGCTGAAAAACACCTCAAAATGTCCCTGACGCGCGATCGGCAGCGGTTTGAGGCCATCTGGTTTAACCACGACACGCTTGTGCCAGGGCGGATAAAAGCGGTCTATCGCCCCACTTCAAACACTTGGCGCTCGGTGGTGACCCTGCAACTTGTCATCGAAACGGCCCTACCTGCCTAACCCTATCGTGCACTGGGCTAAACTAGGGACTTCGAGACTCAAGCAAGTGAACAAAGCATCATGGAAGCAGAACTGTTAAATGCCCTTTCAGCCCGTTTGGCTGACTACAAGGCCCGCGAACTCGCCGCTCGGGGGTATCTTTGACTACGAGGTCAAAGCCGCTCGCCTAGAGGTTGTTAACGCTGAGTTAGAAGACCCCAAGATTTGGAATGACCAAGCCCACGCCCAAGCACTTGGGCGTGAAAAAAAGAGCCTAGAAAACGTGGTTCAGACCCTTGAGTTGTTGGCGCAATCCATTGGTGATTCACTTGAGCTATTTGAGCTGGCTAGCGCAGACGATGACGATGAAACCCTAGGGGCCATTGCACAAGACGCCGATGGTTATCAGCACACCATCGAAGGACTCGAATTCCGTCGAATGTTCTCAAATCCAGCCGACCCCTTAAATTGCTTTATTGATATCCAATCTGGCGCCGGCGGTACCGAGGCGCAAGACTGGGCCTCGATGCTGCTTCGCCAATACTTGCGCTATTGCGAACGCAAAGATTTCAAAGTCGAAGTGCTTGAAGAGTCTGAGGGTGATGTCGCTGGTATCAAATCGGCCACCATCAAAGTTGAAGGTGAATACGCCTTTGGGCACCTTCGCACCGAGACCGGCGTGCATCGCTTGGTGAGAAAAAGCCCATTCGACTCAGCCGGTGGTCGTCACACCTCGTTTGCCAGCGTCTTTGTTTACCCGCAAGTCGATGAGTCGATCGAAATTGAAGTCAATCCCGCTGACTTGCGCGTTGACACCTACCGCGCGAGCGGTGCTGGCGGTCAGCACATCAACAAAACCGATTCAGCGGTGCGTTTGACCCATTTGCCCTCGGGCATTGTGGTGCAATGTCAAAACGATCGATCTCAACATCGAAACCGGGCTGAGGCCATGGATATGCTGCGCTCCAAGCTGTACGAACTAGAAATGCGACAGCGCATGGCCGAGCAACAAAAGATGGAAGACGCCAAAACCGATGTCGGCTGGGGCCATCAGATTCGCTCTTACGTGCTCGATCAAAGCCGCATCAAGGACTTACGCACGTCGGTTGAAATATCCAACACGCAAAAAGTGCTTGATGGCGATCTTGACCCTTTCATCCAAGCCAGCCTGAAGCACGGGCTATAAAAAAATTGGAGATTAGCCTTGAGCACTCATGAGAACACCGTCACGGTCTTGACCGGTTGCACCAAGGGTTTGGGACTGGCCATGGCGACACAATTAGCGGCACAAGCCGGCAGCCTCATCACGTTAAGCCGCTTGGTTATGCCAGCACTGACCGAGGCGGCCTCAAAGGGTCAAACCCGTCTGACTCAAATCGCTGTTGACTTGGGTGACGGCCAAGCGCTTGAAGCAGCCGCCCAGCAAATGCGCCAAGCCATCGCTCAAGCACTCACCCAAAAGCCTACGTCCGTTCGGATTATTCACAACGCCGGCTTAGTGCACCCTGTGGCGCCCGCTGATCGACAAACCGACTGGGAAGCCATCAACATGGCGTTTAACGTCAACATCACGGCGCCCATTTTTTTGAATGCCCACTTCTTGCAAGCCACCGAGGGTGCGCCAGACCGACGCATCATGCTGATTTCTTCAGGCGCAGGTCGCAATGGCACCCACGGTTGGGATGTGTATTGCGCCACCAAAGCGGCCATGGATCGCTACGCCGAAGTGGTTGATGTTGAGAAACACGCCAACACCCGAATCAGCTCAATGGCACCTGGCGTTATTGACACACCCATGCAAGAAACGATTCGCACCACACCACTGGATAAGTTTCCCAACCGACAACGATTTGAGGACATGAAAGCCCAAGGCGTTTTGGCGCAAGCGCCAGAAACAGCCCGGCGCTTATTGGCCATTTTGCAACGTGATGACTACGGCCGGACCGTCATCGATGATGTGCGTAACCATACTTTCTAATCATGACTGACACAGACAACCAAACCCCTGCACACGATGAAAACCACCTGATTGCCGAGCGTCGGCTTAAGCTTGCGCATCTACGAGAGCAAGGTGTCGCTTATCCCAATGACTTCAAGCCAACGCATCGCGCGGCCGTGCTGCACTTTCTGCACGATGACAGCACCAAAGAGCAGCTTGAACAAGAAAACCACACCGCGGTCGTCGCTGGCCGAATGATGCTAAAGCGGGTCATGGGCAAGGCGAGTTTTGCGACCCTGCAAGACGCCACTGGCCGGATTCAAATCTACCTTGACAAAGGCATGCTCGGCGAAGAGGTCTACGAGGCCTTCAAGCACTGGGATTTGGGCGACATCATAGGTGTTCAAGGCACGGTATTCAAAACCAACAAAGGCGAGCTATCGGTTCACGCCAGCCAAGTCCGAGTTTTGGCCAAATCGTTGCGCCCAATGCCAGACAAGTTTCACGGCATGGCAGACCAAGAGTTGCGTTACCGCCAGCGTTACGTTGATTTGATAGTGACTGAGCACACCCGACAGACCTTTGAGCGACGCAGCAAAGCTATCTCAACCATGCGCGAGATCATGGTTGAACACGAATTTCTCGAAGTTGAAACCCCGATGCTGCAAGCCATACCGGGCGGTGCCACTGCTAGACCATTTACCACGCACCACAATGCTTTAGACATGCCGATGTTTTTACGCATCGCGCCCGAACTCTATCTCAAACGCTTGATCGTTGGCGGCTTTGAACGCGTCTTTGAAATCAATCGTAACTTCCGCAACGAAGGCGTGAGCCCGCGCCACAATCCTGAATTCACCATGATGGAGTTCTACGCCGCTTACACCGACTATCAGTGGCTGATGGACTTTACCGAGACGGTCATTCGCCGAGTGGCCGAAGTCACCAATGGCAGTGCATTACTCACCTATCAAGAACGCTCGCTTGATTTGAGTCGACCCTTCGCCCGCTTGACCATTTGCGAGGCGATTCTGGCCCATGCCCCACACTATCAGGCCGAGCAATTAAACGATGTTGCGTTTCTGAGAGCAGCCTTAACCAAGCTCGGTGTGAATTTGAATGTGCCTAATTTTGTGCATGCAAAATTGGGAGGCTTACAACTGGCGTTGTTTGAAGAAGTCGCTGAGCACAAGCTTTGGGAGCCAACTTACATCATCGACTATCCCGTTGAAACCTCACCACTGGCGCGCGAATCCGATTCCCGCCCTGGGGTCACCGAGCGTTTTGAGTTGTTCATCGCAGGCCGTGAACTGGCCAACGGCTTCTCAGAATTAAACGACCCTGAAGATCAAGCCGCCCGATTCCATGCCCAAGTCGCCGCCAAAGACGCCGGCGACGAGGAGGCCATGTTCTTTGATGATGACTACATCCGCGCCTTGGAATACGGCATGCCGCCCGCTGGTGGTTGCGGCATCGGGATTGACCGGCTCATCATGTTGTTGACAGACAGTGCCAGTATTCGTGATGTGATTCTCTTCCCTCACCTCAGACGCGAAGACTGATCAGCAACATTCAAAAAAAACCAGATGCTTTTGGTCGGCATCTGGTTTTTTTTCTTTGACCGAGTAAGCCTCATTAACTTAAAGTGTCAAACCCATTGATGGCAACCATTGCAAGCCCTTGGTGGCATCGCCCCGTGGCATGTACTCGCAGCCAATCCAACCGCTGTAGCCAAGCGCTTCGAGTCGCTTAAAAACCGCCTCGTAGCGCACTTCGCCTTCGTCTGGCTCGGCTCGCATTGGAACTGAAGCAATCTGAATATGACCGATATGTGGTAGGTATTGCTCAAGCTTCATCAAAATATCACCCTCAGACACCCCAACGTGATAGACGTCAAACATCAGCTTGATATTGTCACGCCCCACCGCTTGACGGATTTCGTTGGATTGCGCTTGATAGCGATAAAAGTAACCCGGTTTGTCACGTGGATTCAAAGCCTCAAGTAAGATGGTGATGCCATGGGCTTGGGCTTGATTACTGGCCCATTCGAGGTTCTTTAGGAAAATATCACGCGATTGACTGTGGTCTTTAGCATCAACGGGAAGCATGCCCGGCAACACGTGAATCATGCCAGCCTGACTTTCGATTGCCCATTGCAAACTTTCTGTAAAAGCAGCACGAAACGCCACTTCCCTGCCCGGCTGAGCCGCCAATCCACTGTCACCGCGACTCGCATCCCCGACGGGGGTATTCACCGAAAGCAATCGCATGTGATGCTGCTCACAGGCCGTCTTAACCGCCAGGGCTGGTGTCTCATAGGGCCAATGCAACTCAATGGCTTTGAAGCCAGCCGCTGCCGCCGCTGATATGCGATCAAGCAGGGGTAACGGCGCCCACATCATGCCCAAGTTGGCTGAAAATCGCAGTGTCATTGATCAGTACCCCGAAGCGCCAGCAGGCTTGGCCCCCGCCTGACCACCCTTAATGGCCTCAATCGCAGCTTTGCAGGCTTGATTGAGCAAGCCCGCCTCATTACCCGGTGTTACCATCTTAAAACCTTGCGACAGTCGCATTGAAGCTGCTGCCCCTGATGAACAAAAAATACCCGGTATTTTTTTGTGAGCAAGGACTCGCTCACAGATATGGGCAATGGCGTCTATCACCACTTGGGCTGTCGGCTCAGAACTCGGTGCTTGTCCAAGCGCCAAACTCAAATCATTGGGGCCGATATAAATACCATCCAAACCATCTACTGACAAAATCGCATCCAAATTATCCAAACCCGCCTGGGTCTCAATCATGCCGATGGTCAAGATTTCGTCGTTGGCATGCACAAAATAATCGGGGCCACCATACAACAAACCACGCGCTGGGCCAAACGACCGATCACCACTTGGCGGGTAACGGCAAGCACTCACAAAGCGGCGGGCATCATCTGGTGTTGAGATCATGGGGCAAATAATGCCGTAGGCACCGGCGTCGAGCAGACGCATGATCTGTGGTCCATCATTGCCCGGCACGCGGGCAATCGGAACAGCTGGCGTGGCTGATAAAGCCTGCAGCATGGGCAAAGCCGCATCAAAACCGATCATGCCATGCTGCAAGTCCACAGTGACGCTATCAAACCCAGCCATGCCGACGACTTCGGCAGAAAATGATGAGGGTATGGCCAACCAGCCATTGACGATTGATTCGCCTGCCGCCAAACGCGCTTTAACGGTATTTTTTCTCATTAGACGCCCCTGTTGTTTGTCTGTTCTGTGTAAACCGTGTCAACAAATGGAGGGTTGCTCCACTGAAAGCACTAAAAAACGCAGTGTATAGGGGAATCGGGGCTAATGGCAGACAACCAATGGGGTCAGTGGTGTTCGCGGGCGTGATTGATGGTGTAGCGGGGAATCTCGATCGTGAGGTCAGCGTCAGCGACTTTGGCTTGGCAAGACAGGCGTGAGGTGGGTGCCAAGCCCCAAGCGCGGTCTAACAAGTCTTCTTCATCGTCGGTGGCTTCTGCCAGCGTCTCAAACCCATCACGCATGATCACGTGGCAAGTGGTGCAAGCACAAGACAGCTCACAGGCGTGTTCGATTTCAATGTCGTGATCAAGCAAAATGCGGCAAATGGACTCGCCACTGGCAACGTTCTCGATGACTTTACCCTCAGGACAAAGGTCGGGGTGAGGTAATACGGTTAATTTGGGCATGGTGGATTGGTGTCAACATTCAAAAATAGCATTAGATTTCGTTAAGGCTGCGGCCAGTGAGTGCCTGACGGATGCTGCGGTCCATTCGACGCGCAGCAAAATCATCAGTACATGCTGACAATGTTTTGACAGCAGCGCGAAGGACCTCAACCGATTTCGTCTCAAGCTGCGCTTGCAAATTCGACATTTGGGCCTCAATCTGTAACAGCTCATCGGCATTCAAGAGATTAGAGTCCTGTGCCAATGCGGCTGTGATCGACTCGAGCAACTGCGAGGCTTGCACTTGCTCTTCGCGCAACATTCTGAGCTTGGCGTCTTCATCGGCACCAGCCACACTGTCTTGCAACATTTTGGTGATCTGCTCGTCAGTTAAACCGTGCGAGGGTTTGACCGTCACTTCAGCCTGCGTGCCGCTGGCTTGCTCTTGCGCACTGACATTCAACAACCCGTCGGCATCGACTTGAAACGTCACGCGAATGCGTGCGGCACCAGCGACCATGGGGGGAATGCCACGCAACTCAAAGCGTGCCAACGAGCGGCACTCACTCACAAGATCGCGTTCGCCTTGCACCACGTGAATAGCCAAGGCCGTTTGACCATCACGATACGTGGTGAACTCTTGTCCACGGGCCACAGGAATCGTGCTGTTACGGGGAATGATCGTCTCAACCAAGCCACCCATTGTTTCCAACCCCAGCGACAGTGGCGTAACGTCCAGCAAAAGCCAGTCTTCCCCCGGATGCCGGTTACCGGCCAACAAGTTGGCTTGCAACGCAGCGCCAATAGCGACCACTTCGTCTGGATTCAGATTAACCAGCGGCTCACGGCCAAAAAATTGCCTGACCATCTGCTGCACAATGGGCATGCGCGTGGCACCACCAACCATCACAACGCCCTGCACTTCAGCAAGAGACAACTCAGCATCATCAAGGGCACGCTGCGCGCAGGACAAACTACGTTTGATCAAAGGTGACGCCAAGACTTCAAACTCGACTCGCGTCATGCTAATGCTGGCAAACGCACCGTCTAGACCGGTTTGAACACTGGCTTGGTCGTTGGCAGAAAGCTGCTCACGCAGCCGACGTGCCGCCATCAACAAGTGTCTTTGTTGTTGTGGCTGCCCAGAGAAATCGAGGCCCACTTGCTGACAAATCGTTTGCACAATAGCCGCGTCGAAATCATCGCCACCGAGCGCGGTATCCCCGCCCGTTGCGACAACCTCAAAGACCCCCTGGGTTAAACGCAGCAATGATAGGTCAAAGGTGCCACCACCTAGGTCATATACCGCGTAGACACCCTCAGAGGAATTGTCTAAGCCGTAAGCGATGGCTGCCGCTGTCGGTTCATTGAGCAGACGCAATACATTCAATCCAGCCAATCGAGCCGCATCCCTTGTGGCTTGGCGCTGGGCATCATCGAAGTAAGCGGGCACAGTAATCACAGCTCCGACTAAGTCATCACCGAGCGTTTCTTGTGCTCTTTTGCGCAAGGACAACAAAATTTGTGCCGCTACTTTGACAGGCGTCACTGTCGCATTTTCTGTGGCAATGGCCACACTATTACCCATGTCTTCAAAATGGTAGGGCATACCCGTTATCAATGCGTCAGCGCGAGATTTACCCATGAGACGTTTGATCGACACCAAGGTGTCTAGTGGCTTAGATTCCTGCATCGCGAGTGCATCGTGACCAACAACCACCTCATCTGCCGAGTGATAGTAAACGGCTGAAGGCATCAAGGCGCGACCTTGCGCATCAGGCAACACCTCAGCCACACTATGGCGTACAGCAGCAACCAATGAATGAGTCGTACCCAAATCGATTCCAACCGCAACTTTGCGTTGATGGGGAATGGGACTTGCGTCCGGCTCTGAAATCTGAAGCAATGCCATATGGTCTATTCCGTTGCTGCTTGCGCGCGTTTGACTACCTGTACTTCTTTGACAAATTTCTCAATGAACATCCACTCGTTCAGGCTCTTCAGAGCATCAGGCCAATGTTGTTGTTCGATCAATCGACTCGTTTGCGTTTGGCACCTTGCCCGATCGCCTTCGACTTGTGTCAACAATGCGGCAAGTCCGACCTCATCTTGAGCGGCTTCTAGGTTTTCGAGTGCCTCGCGCCATTCCATTTGTTGGCTCAAAAATGCCATGCCGAGCGTGCGTGAGGCAGACTCAGTGACATCTTGGCCGGCCAGCTCACACAAGTATTTGGCGCGCTGTAAAGGATCACGCAACACGCGGTAGGCCTCATTTAATTGAGTGCTCCACTGCATGGCTACCCGCTTTTCGGGTGGGCTGGCGTTGACAAACCGATCGGGATGAACTTGGGCTGCCCGCGCCTTCCACTGCGCATCTAGCGTTGATGCGTCAATGGAAAAGCTCGGGGCCAAGCCAAACAGCTCGAAAAAGTTGGCTTGCGTCAAATCGTCAAACCGTAAACGATTCGCCGCAACCGCACGTGGCTTTCTCGTTAGGGTTACTGAACTTAAACCCCTCGTTTAAACCCTCACGAGCATAGTCGAGCTCAGTGCCCTCGAGATAAACCAGGCTTTTGGGGTCAATAAAGACCTTAACGCCGTGACTCTCAAAGACTTGATCCTCTGACATTGGATCATCAACGTATTCCAACTTATAGGCCATGCCCGAGCAGCCTGTGGTTCGAACACCAAGGCGCAAACCCACGCCTTTGCCTCTCTTTTCGAGATACTTTTCAATGTGGTCTGCTGCTTGTGTTGTCAGTGTTACACCCATGATATCTGGCTCCCGTTCAACTGCCGTGCTTGTCCTTGTAATCCTTGACCGCCGCCTTAATGGCATCTTCGGCAAGAATGGAACAGTGTATCTTGACTGGCGGTAAGGCCAACTCTTTGGCGATCTGAGTGTTGCGAATCGTCATCGCCTCGTCCAGAGTCTTGCCTTTGACCCACTCAGTGACCAACGAGCTCGAAGCGATCGCTGAACCACAGCCGTAGGTCTTAAATCGTGCGTCTTCAATAATGCCATTCTCATTGACACGAATCTGTAGCTTCATGACGTCTCCACAGGCAGGCGCTCCGACCATGCCGGTGCCCACTTGATCGTCGCCCTTTTCAAACGAACCCACGTTGCGGGGATTTTCGTAGTGATCGAGTACTTTTTCACTGTAAGCCATGATGTATTGCTCCTTCAGATAACTGCATTTCAACGGTTAGTGGGCGGCCCATTGGACAGATTCAAGATCAATGCCGTCTTTGGCCATTTCCCACAGCGGTGACATGTCACGGAGTTTTTCAACCCGCTGCTTTAACAAACCAACCGCAAAATCAATGTCCGCTTCAGTAGTAAAGCGGCCCAAAGTAAATCGTATCGAGCTGTGTGCCAACTCATCGTTACGACCAAGGGCGCGCAAGACATAAGAGGGTTCAAGACTTGCGGAGGTGCAGGCCGAACCGCTCGAGACAGCCAGCTCTTTGAGCGCCATAATCAGTGACTCACCCTCAACATAATTGAAACTAATGTTAAGGTTGTGCGGTACTCGTCTCTCAAAGTCACCATTCAAATAGACTTCCTCAATTTCTTGAGCACCCTGCCACAGGCGATCCCGCAACATGCGGATGCGCTCGTTTTCAGTGGCCATCTCTAGTTTGGCCAAGCGAAAAGATTCACCCATCCCAATAATCTGGTGAGTGGCCAAGGTGCCTGAACGGAAACCACGTTCGTGACCGCCACCATGCATTTGAGACTCAATCCGGATTCGGGGCTTGCGTCGGATGTAAAGTGCACCAATACCTTTAGGGCCGTAAGTCTTGTGCGCACAGAAAGACATCAAGTCGACTTTTAGGTGCTGAAGATCGATGGCAACCTTACCCGTGGCTTGAGCCGCATCAACGTGAAAAATAATGCCTTTTTCACGACACAACTCACCGATGGCTTCAACGTCTTGAATCACACCAATTTCGTTGTTCACGAACATGATAGAGATCAAGATGGTGTCTGGACGTATTGCGGCTTTGAGTGCATCCAAATCGACGAGCCCGTTTTCCATCACATCGAGGTAAGTGACCTCATAGCCTTCGCGTTCGAGTTCACGGCATGGGTCCAAAACAGCTTTGTGTTCAGTCTTCACTGTAATCACGTGCTTGCCGCGCTCAGCATAAAAATGAGCCGCGCCTTTGATGGCCAGATTATTAGACTCGGTTGCACCCGAGGTCCAAACGATTTCACGGGGGTCCGCATTCACCAGCGAAGCCACGTCGGCTCGCGCTTGCTCAACGGCTTCTTCTGCTGCCCAACCAAAAGAATGGCTGCGGGAAGCGGGATTACCGTAATTCTCGTAAAGCCAAGGCACCATTTTGTCGACCACGCGAGGGTCAACTGGCGTGGTGGAAGAATAATCCAAATAAACGGGCTGAACAGCCATAACCGCTACTCCTGAATCTTACGTTTCAAACGTCCAATTAAATCGTCACTGACTCGCTGGCCTTTCGCGCAAACGGATCAGCTGCCGGATCAATACTGGTTGGAAACTTAACTGATGTTTCTGTGCGTGACTGACCATTTTCTTGCAATTGACGCATACGCTGCTGGTCAACCAAGTCTTGCAACGAGACCGAGTCTAAAAAATCGACCATGGTGCGATTCAATGCCGCCCACAGCTCATGAGTCATACAGGCGCTTGGTCGACCATCCACACTTGAGCAATCCGTTTTGCCACCACAGTTGGTGGCATCAATGGGCTCATCAACCGCAAAAATGATGTCTGCGACAGTGATGTTACGGGCCAGGCGAGCCAAGGTGTAACCGCCACCGGGACCTCGAACGCTGTCCACAAGCTCGTGGCGGCGTAATTTACCGTATAACTGCTCTAAGTAGGAGAGCGAAATGCTTTGTCTTTGACTGATTGCCGATAATGTGACTGGCCCGCTGTGCTGGCGAAGCGCCAAATCGATCATTGCTGTGACAGCAAACCTTCCTTTTGTGGTGAGTCGCATGTTTAAGTCCCTTTACATAAAATTTGATCGAAATAAACTAACCAAGGTTTTGAAGAAACCGCCTTTGACTTGCTTAGACGTGCGAACTTTTCCAACCTGATCTACCTCTGTTTCACTAACCCGACTAAACAGCTCAAGTATAAACCATTTCCGACAGATTTACTCGGGTTAATACTTATTTTTTCTTACAAACGCAAAAAAACCGCGCGGGCGCGGTTTTTGTATGAATTTACAGGCGTAAAAAACGGGCGTTAGTTTTGGGTACCCGACAGGATTAAGAAAATTAAGCCGCCTGGTACTGAGTAGCCCGCTTGCGGACCAGTTCTAAGACGCCTTGACAGGCATCTTCGATATAGTCCAGCACCTTGCTGAAGCCATCAGGACCCCCGTAGTAAGGATCTGGAACCGTTGCCTCCTCGTACTCGTTGGCAAAACGCATCAAAAGCATCAACTTATGGTGGTGGATCTTTGGGCATTGCTGCTGTAATGCAGAAAGGTTTTCCCAATCCATGGCCAAGATTAAGTCGAAATTTTGGAAATCAGTGGCGTCAACCTGCCTGGCTGTCCTCTCTGCAATGCAATAGCCGCGCCTGCTTGCCGCCGTTAATGCTCTTGCATCTGGTGCCTCACCAATATGAAACCCATGGGTGCCCGCAGAATCCGTTCCTACGATGTCTGCTAAACCCGCCTCATTAAGCAAATGGCGAAATACGCCCTCCGCGCTAGGCGAACGGCAAATGTTTCCCATGCATACGAAAAGTACTTTTGTCATCATGTGTGAAATTTTGAGGGATAACCCGTAAATTGTCTAGAGATATTTTTAAAAGTTGCAAATACGTGACAGATCAACTTAATTATTTAAATCAATAATTTCATGCATTTATAAAGTTTTATTAATGCACTATGTGATAATAATAGTTATCCTTTTAATAAGACAATCGTGTTTTCAAACCGAAGCAACTACAACCCCGATTGCAAAATACGCATTTTGAGCGAATTGAGTGCATCGCGTGTGGCTGCTGCCTGCTCGAACTCCAAATTACGAGCGTGATCGAGCATTTTCTTTTCCAGCGATTTCAACGCTTTGGAGACTGATTTCTCGTCATCTAGGCGCACGGGCTCTGCTAACAACCCATCGGCCGTTTCCTCTGGGGCTGCTTGCAGCACCCCATCGATCATCTCCTTGACCGCCTTTTTAATGCTCTTGGCTTCGATCCCATGAGTCTTGTTAAAAGCCAACTGCTTGTTTCGTCGCCTTTCAGTCTCATCCATTGCCCGCTGCATGGAATCTGTGACTCGGTCTCCATATAGGATGGCATGCCCTGCTAGGTTTCTGGCCGCACGTCCTATGGTTTGAATTAAGCTGCGCTCCGAACGTAAAAACCCCTCTTTATCAGCATCTAGAATCGCCACAAGCGATACCTCAGGGATGTCAAGGCCCTCTCGCAGCAAGTTAATACCCACCAAAATGTCAAAGGTGCCCAGACGCAAGTCCCGGATGATTTCAACCCGCTCAACGGTGTCAATGTCCGAATGCAGGTAGCGAACTTTGAGCCCCTGCTCAGTTAAAAAATCTGTCAAATCCTCAGCCATCCGCTTGGTTAGCGTGGTCACCAGAATCCGCTCTTGCTTGGCGATTCGTGGTTTGACTTGGTCAAGTAAGTCATCAATTTGAGTGCGTGCGGGACGAACCTCGATAATGGGGTCAACCAAGCCGGTGGGGCGCACCACTTGTTCGGCCACTTGATCTGACTTTTCGGCTTCATATTTTGCTGGGGTGGCTGACACAAAGATCGTTTGGCGCATCCGTTGCTCGAACTCTTCCATCTGCAAAGGACGATTGTCAAGCGCCGAAGGCAAACGAAACCCATACAACACCAACGTTTCCTTGCGCGACCGATCACCGCGATACATGCCACCAAGCTGACCGATCGTGACATGGCTCTCGTCAATAAACATCAACGCATCGGCTGGTAAATAATCAATCAACGTGGGCGGTGGCTCACCGGGTGCAGCGCCCGACAAATGCCGAGAGTAGTTCTCAATGCCCTTACAGAACCCAAGCTCGGTCAACATCTCTAAGTCAAAACGGGTGCGTTGTTCTAAGCGCTGTGCCTCAACGAGTTGCCCACCATCGACATATTGCTTGAGTCGGTCTCGTAACTCCTCTTTGATCGTTTCAATGGCGCGCAACACGGTTTGCCTGGGCGTTACATAGTGCGAGCCCGGGAACACTGTAAAACGTGGCACCGTTTGGCGCACTTTGCCGGTCAGCGGATCGAACAATGACAGCGATTCAACTTCGTCATCAAACATGGTGATTCGAACCGCCAAGTCAGCACTCTCTGCGGGATAGACATCAATTACTTCGCCTCGCGCGCGGAACACGCCGCGAGTGAAATCCGTGTCATTTCGGGTGTATTGCATCGCAACTAACCGAGCCAACATTTCGCGACGTGACAAACGATCACCCACGCGCAAAATCAACACCATGGCGTGGTAGTCAGCGGGGTTTCCAATACCGTAAATGCATGAGACCGTGCCAACAATGACGGTGTCACGACGCTCAAGCAGACTTTTCGTGGCGGAAAGTCGCATTTGCTCAATGTGTTCGTTTATCGACGAGTCTTTTTCAATAAACAAGTCGCGCGACGGCACATAGGCCTCTGGCTGATAATAGTCGTAGTAGGAAACAAAATACTCCACCGCATTACGAGGAAAAAACTCGCGCATCTCAGAATACAGTTGGGCAGCGAGGGTTTTGTTTGGTGCCAGTACCAAAGCCGGGCGGCCTGAGCGCGCAATCACATTGGCCATCGTGAATGTCTTGCCCGAACCCGTCACACCCAAAAGGGTCTGGTACATCAAGCCATCAGACACACCTTGAGTCAGTTTGTCGATGGCTGCTGGCTGGTCACCGGCGGGCTCATAAGGATGAAAAAGAGAAAACGGGCTGTCTGGAAACTCAATAAACTGACCTTGCGCCATGCTAGACTTTATCCTAGGGGAAATCCCTGAATGAGGATACCTCTGAAAGGTAACAGTCGATCATTATCAAGCTTGCCTGTCGCCACGTCTAGCCATAACCCTACACGCTTCATTAATCTCAACTTCAGCACAGACCATGAGCACACTATTCTCAAATGTTGAATTAGCACCCCGTGACCCCATTCTCGGGCTTAACGAACAATACAACTCTGACAGTCGAACCGATAAGGTCAACCTTGGTGTCGGTGTTTATTACGACGATGCGGGTCGTGTGCCTCTCTTACGATGCGTGCACGACGTCGAAATTGAGCGCGTTCAAGCTGCCGCAGCTCATAGCTACCTACCCATTGAAGGATTAAAATCACTCAATGACGGTGCACGCACGCTGGTCTTGGGTAAGTCGTCGCAGGCCATCAATTCGGGGCGCGCCTTTACGGTGCAGTCCGTGGGGGGTACGGGTGCTTTAAAAATTGGTGCTGATTACTTAAAACAATTACTACCAACGGCCAAAGTTGCTATCAGTCATCCCAGCTGGGAAAACCACCGCGCCCTGTTTGAGAGAGCCGGTTTTGAGGTAGTCGAATACCCTTATTACGATCCCACGACACGCGGACTTAACTTTGAAGCCATGCTTGCTGGATTGCGTGCACTACCACCACAAAGCATTGTGGTGTTGCATGCCTGCTGCCACAACCCAACCGGCGCAGACCCCTCGCCCGCTCAGTGGCAGCAAATTGCACAAGTGGTTCAAGAAAGATCGCTGGTTCCCTTTTTAGACATTGCCTATCAAGGCTTCGGCGATGGCTTAGAGGCTGACGGCCAGGCTGTTCGACTGTTCGCTGAGATGGGCCTGACATGCTTTATTAGCACCTCTTTTTCAAAGTCGTTTTCACTTTATGGTGAGCGAATTGGTGCGCTTACGGTTGTCACTGACAGCGCTGATGAGGCCAAGCGAGTACTGAGTCAAGTGAAGCGCGTCATTCGGACCAACTATTCCAACCCACCGACTTTTGGGGCGGCTATCGTTGCTGAAGTTCTGAACAATGAAAAACTCTTTGCCATTTGGGACCGCGAATTAGCCGAGATGCGAGACCGCATCAAACTCATGCGCTCTGCCCTCGTTGACAAAATCAAAGGGCATGGCGTGGCCACAGACTTTTCTTTTGTGCTCGAACAAAAGGGCATGTTCTCCTACTCAGGCCTCACCAGTGCTCAAGTTGACGTCCTGCGAGACACGCACGGCATTTATGCTGTTTCCAGTGGCCGGATTTGCGTCGCTGCCTTGAACAGCCGCAATATCGACGTAGTCGCCGGCGCTGTCGCTGACGTGATCAAAACAGCTTAAGCTTTTTGCTTTGGCTTGTGTTTTGATTGCATGTCTCCACTGAGCCGTTGGAACTACCAAGGCTCAGTGGTCAAACAGTTAGGAATGCCAACCCACTTTTGACGCTTTGTTGCAATTTCAACGGCTTTGGGTGACAATACTGTATGTACATACAGCATGGGGCGCCCAATGGCAACCAAACTGACCGCTCGACAGTCTGAAATCCTTTCCCTGATACAAGCCGCAATCACGCAGACGGGGTTTCCGCCAACCCGTGCAGAGATCGCTCAATCGCTCGGTTTTAAATCTGCCAACGCGGCCGAAGACCACTTGCGAGCCTTGGAAAAAAAGGGTTTCATCACACTGACGCCTGGCGCATCAAGAGGCATTCGTTTAACCCAAGCCGCCGATCTATCAACTGAAAAATCCTCAGCAAGCGGTTTGCTAGAAAAAGCCATTTCTGCGCTAACGCTACCCCTTGTTGGGCGAGTTGCTGCCGGCACGCCCATCCTTGCCTCAGAGAACATCTCACGCGAATTGAGTGTTGACACCAATCTTTTCAGTAAACAACCAGACTATTTGCTCGAAGTTCGTGGCTTGAGCATGCGCGACGCTGGCATTTTGGATGCTGATCTACTGGCTGTTAAAAAAGCACAAGAAGCGCGCTCGGGACAAATTATTGTGGCCAGGATCGGTGAAGAGGTGACTGTTAAACGCTTGAATATTCAAAAAGGAAGGATTCAATTAGACCCTGAGAATCCAGATTTTGAACCGATCGTGATTTCAGATTCAGACAACTTTGCCATCGAGGGCCTGGTGGTTGGACTCATTCGAGCAACGCCCTTGCAATAGCGCGAAGACTAGTTCTCGTCTTGTGAGAACCTTTCAATGGCTCGACGGTTGCGTTTGGTCGGGCGCCCAGCAAGGTTGCGTGTTGGCTCGGCATAAAACCGCCGACTCTCAGACGCAAGCTGTCTTGCCGTTTGGCTTTCAGCCGTTTCGTCATAAAGGGCTTGCGCCAGCGATGCTGATCGCCTAACGCCGCTTAAGAATCGCACAAAAACCTCAATTCGATCCACACCCCGATAAATCTGAACCTTGTCATCGAGCTTGACGAGACGGGCTGGTTTGACCCGCTCACCGTTGATGTGAACACGGCCCAATTCGATGGCTTCGCAAGCGAGTGAGCGCGATTTAAAAAATCGCGCTGCCCAGAGCCATTTGTCTATGCGAAGGATCTGCTCAGACGCTTCCAAAGCCACCATGCCTATTAATGCTTAATGACAGGATCCACGGGACTGGTTGATTGCGTACCGCTCACAACCGCCTCAGCGGGCGCCACTTCCGGCAACGCTTCAGGCATACGCTCAAGAGCTACCTCAAGTGCCTGATCGATCCATTTAACAGGGATGATTTCGAGGTGATTCTTAACATTATCGGGGATTTCAGCCAAGTCCTTGACGTTCTCAGAAGGAATCAGCACCGTCTTAATACCGCCCCGACGAGCAGCCAACAACTTCTCTTTCAAACCGCCAATGGCCAATACCTCACCACGCAGCGTGATCTCACCAGTCATCGCCACATCGGCACGCACGGGAATCCGAGTCAAAGCTGAAATAATCGCGATGGTAATCGCCACACCCGCTGAAGGCCCGTCTTTAGGCGTCGCACCCTCAGGCACATGCACATGCATGTCACGCTTTTCAAACACCACATCGCTAATACCCACCCGCTGCGCCCGAGCCCGAACCACACTGCGGGCAGCCTCAACAGACTCCTTCATGACATCACCAAGCGAACCCGTGCGAAGGATCACACCCTTGCCTGGCATGTCGGCAACCTCAATGGTCAGCAAGTCGCCGCCCACTTCCGTCCAAGCCAAACCGGTGACCTGACCGATTTGGTTTTCTTTTTCAGCCATGCCGTAGCTGTAACGCTGCACGCCCAAATAATCAGACAAGTTCTTACTGTTAACAACGACTGTTGCGGCAGTCGCCATGGCCTTCGAAGCTTTACGAGCAGCCGATTTAGAACTACCAGCAGGCACATGCGCGACGAGCTGCTTGACCACTTTGCGACAAATCTTGCCAATTTCACGCTCTAAGGAGCGCACACCCGCTTCGCGTGTGTAATAGCGAACCATGTCTTGAAGCGCGCTGTCTTCAACGGTCAGCTCCTCTGGACTCAAGCCATTGTTTTTGACCAATTTGGGCAGCAGATGATCCTTGGCAATGTGAATCTTTTCGTCTTCCGTGTAGCCCGACAATCGAATCACTTCCATGCGATCCAAGAGCGCAGGCGGAATGTTTAAGGTGTTACTCGTGGCCACAAACATCACATCCGAAAGATCAAAGTCAACTTCGACGTAGTGATCTTGGAATGTGTGGTTTTGTTCTGGGTCTAGCACTTCAAGCAATGCCGAGGCAGGATCACCACGAAAATCCATGCCAAGCTTATCAATCTCATCAAGCAAAAACAGGGGATTTCGAACGCCAACCTTGGACATGTTTTGTAAAATCTTACCGGGCATGGAACCAATGTATGTTCTGCGATGACCACGAATCTCAGCCTCGTCGCGAACACCACCGAGTGCCATTCTTATGAACTGGCGATTGGTTGCTTTGGCAATCGACTGACCAAGCGAGGTCTTACCCACGCCTGGCGGGCCCACCAAACACAAAATAGGCGCTTTCAGCTTGTCCACTCTTTGCTGAACGGCAAGGTACTCAACGATGCGCTCTTTGACTTTTTCTAGCCCATAGTGATCGTTATCGAGCACCGTTTCAGCGTGAGGCACTGAATAATTCACGGTGCTTTTCTTGCGCCACGGCAAGCCGATGACGGTCTCAATGTAAGTGCGAACCACGGTTGCCTCAGCAGACATCGGTGACATGAGTTTGAGCTTTTTAAGCTCGCCATCGACCTTCTTGCGTGCTTCTTTTGGCAGCTGCGCGGCTTCAATCCGTTTTTCGAGCTCCTCAATGTCAGCGCCCTCTTCGCCTTCACCCAGCTCTTTTTGAATGGCCTTCACTTGCTCATTAAGGTAGTAGTCACGCTGACTCTTTTCCATTTGTTTTTTAACGCGACCACGAATCCTTTTCTCTACTTGCAGAATATCGATTTCGGTTTCGAGCTGCGCCAACAGACTTTCCAGACGCTGAGCCGTATCCATGACTTCTAGCATCTGCTGCTTTTGCTCTAGTTTCAGCGGTAAATGAGCAGCAATGGTGTCAGCCAATCGGCTCGCATTATCAATACCGGCCAAAGATGTCAGGATCTCTGGCGGGATCTTTTTGTTAAGTTTGACGTAGGTTTCAAACTGCCCCACGATGGCGCGACGCAAGGCCTCGACCTCTGAGCCACTGACCTCATCTGGCAAAACAGGCATAACATCTGACAAGAAGTGACTTTCGGCATCTTCAATGGACAACACCCGGGCACGCTGGGTGCCTTCAACCAGAACTTTAACCGTACCGTCAGGCAACTTCAGCATTTGCAAAATGGTTGCCAAGCAACCGATTTCGTAAACATCTTCAGGGGTCGGGTCGTCCTTACTGGCCGATTTCTGGGCAGCTAGCATGATGTTCTTTCCGGCTTCCATGGCCGCTTCGAGCGCACGGATAGAGCGGGGGCGACCCACAAACAGTGGGATCACCATATGAGGAAACACGACAACGTCGCGAAGGGGCAACAAAGGCAGCGTTAGACGCTGTGCGGGCAGTAGGTTTTGACCAGACATATAAAATTGTCCTGTTTAAATGTCGCCTCAACTTAAACGATCAAGGCGATTTCGCTAACGATGTTAGAGATATTGGGACAATAGCTTAAAAATCAAGTTCAGGCAGCAGCGTCACGAACTTTTTTAGGGCTTCTGGTTTTGCCTTCGACAGTTGATTTGATTTCTTCTTCAAAAACAAGCAGCGGTTCGCCCTGACCTTCAATGGCCGCCTCGTCAAGCACAACTCGCGTGACATTGGTTTGGGAAGGCAAGTCATACATCACGTTAAGCAGACTTGCCTCAAGAATGGAGCGTAAACCACGGGCGCCAGTTTTACGTCGGATCGCTTTACGTGCAATGGCGTGCAAGGCCTGCTCACGGATCTCAAGCTCAACGCCCTCCATTTCAAACAGTTTTTGAAACTGTTTCACCAATGCGTTAGCGGGCTGCGTCAACACTTTGACTAGGGTTTGCTCATCAAGCTCGGAAAGCGTTGCCACCACCGGTAAACGCCCCACAAGCTCAGGAATCAAGCCGAATTTGATCAAATCTTCGGGCTCAACCGAAAGAAAGGTCTCGCCAGAACTCTTGGCGCTTTTGGCAGCCACTGAGGCCCCAAAACCGATACCGCTGCGCTCGGTCCGATCAAGAATGACCTTCTCTAAGCCATCAAAAGCACCACCAACAATAAACAAAACGTTGGTCGTGTCCACTTGAACAAAATCTTGATTGGGGTGCTTTCGGCCGCCTTGGGGTGGAACAGAGGCAACAGTTCCCTCGATCAGCTTAAGTAATGCTTGCTGAACGCCCTCGCCCGAAACATCACGCGTGATCGATGGATTGTCTGATTTGCGAGAAATTTTGTCAATTTCGTCGATATAAACAATGGCGCGCTGTGCCTTCTCAACGTCGTAAGCACAATTTTGAAGCAATTTCTGAATAATGTTTTCAACATCCTCACCCACGTAACCGGCTTCGGTTAGGGTAGTGGCGTCAGCCATCACGAAAGGCACATCGAGTTGGCGAGCCAGCGTCTGAGCCAACAATGTCTTACCCGAACCGGTTGGTCCGACTAAGAGAATGTTACTTTTGCTCAACTCGACCTCATCGCCCTTAACCGCACCGTGACGCAATCGTTTGTAATGGTTGTAAACAGCAACTGCCAACACCCGCTTGGGAGAGTCTTGACCAATCACATAGCGATCAAGAAATTCCTTGATTTGCGCTGGTGTGGGCAAATCTGTTTTGATTGCATCACGCGTGCTCGATTCGATTTCGTCACGAATGATGTCGTTACAAAGATCGACACATTCATCACAGATAAAAACAGACGGTCCGGCGATAAGTTTGCGGACTTCGTTTTGCGTCTTATTACAAAACGAGCAGTGCAAAGTCTTGGCTGTCGTCGGTGTGTTTTTTTCTGTCATGGGTGTCTTAAAAATGGTCAGCCAGCATCGGCACGTGTGGTCAACATCTTATCGATAATGCCGTAGGTCACGGCTTCTTCAGAAGACATAAAATTATCACGCTCGGTATCGAGTTCGATTTGGTTGACCGATCGCCCTGTGTTTTCAGAAAGAATTTGGTTCAAGCGCTCACGCAGGTTCAGGATTTCCTTGGCCTGTATTTGGATGTCCGATGCCTGACCCTGAGCACCACCTGAGGGCTGATGGATCATGATTCTCGAGTTTGGCAAGGCAAAACGCTTGCCTATTGCACCCGCAGCCAACAGAAATGCACCCATACTAGCCGCAATACCTGTGCATAGGGTTGACACGTCAGGTTTTATGAAGCGAATCGTGTCGTACATCGCCATCCCTGCATAAACAGAGCCGCCGGGTGAATTGATGTAGAGCGAAATGTCTTTATCTGGATTTTCAGACTCCAGAAATAGCATCTGCGCCACGACTAAATTAGCCGATTGATCATTGACGCCACCCACCAAAAATATCACTCGCTCTTTTAACAAGCGCGAATAGATGTCGTAAGACCTTTCACCTCGGCCAGATTGCTCGACGACAATGGGAATGTAACCAAGCCCGGTTGGTGTCACCGAATCACCGCCATGCATCGACGCATAGAAATCTATAAATCCACTCGTACTCATTTGCTCTGACCTCAATGTGCTGCGACAGTTAAGCCGCTTGTGCAGAAGTACCCATCAGTTCATCAAACACAACTGCCTCATCAGTGACTTTGGCGTTAGCCAAAACATGATCAACCACGTTGTCCTCGAGGACGATTGCCTCGATTTCGGCACGGCGTTGACGGTCCGACAAGTAGTAGCTCACCACTTGAGCAGGTTGTTCGTAATTCTGTGCGAACTTCTCAATTTTCTCTCTGACTTGCTCAGGCTTGGCTTGTAGACCAACCTGGCGAATCAACTCGCCAATCATCAGACCGAGCTTAACGCGGCGTTTTGCTTCGTCAGCAAAGGTTTCTGGTGGAATGGGAATGGTTTCTGCGTTAGGCAGACCGCGTTGCTTGAGCTCTTCGCGAGCCGCCGCCACACGGCTTTCTGACTCTGTTGCAACCAATGCCTTGGGCACATCGAAATCAGCAGCAGCCAGCAATGCATCCATCACACTGGCTTTGGTACGCGAGGACGTACGCGATTGAACTTCACGTTCTAGATTTTGACGAATGTCATCCGTTAATTTCTCAACACTGCCTTCTGCTTGGCCAAGTGACTTTGCGAAAGCCTCGTCTACTGCAGGCAACTCTTCGCGCGCGACTTCTTTGACTTTAATCATAAAACTAGCTGTCTTTCCTGCTACTTCCTTTCCACCGTAATCGGCAGGAAAGGTGAGAGGGAATGTTTTCTCATCACCCGCTTTAAGGCCACCAACGGCGGTTTCAAACTCAGGCAGCATGCGGCCCTTACCAAGGACGAAAGCGAAATCTTCAGCCGTGCCACCATCAAAAGCGATGCCATCAATCTTGCCAACAAAGTCAATCTTGACTTGGTCGCTATCGCTCGCCGCACGGCCTTCCTCAGCCACATATTCGGCACGCTGCTCCCGTAAAACTTTTAGTGTTTTTTCGACCTCAGCTTCTGTTACGGGGCAGTTGGCGCGATTAACTGACATGGCGCTCAAGTCTGGCAATGTGATTTCAGGGTAAACCTCAAAAGTCGCATAAAAAGCGAGCTTACCTTCCGGCACGCCTTCTTGTTTGGGTTCAAGTGATGGAGAACCCGCTACTTTTAAGCCCGACTGCTGTAGAGACTCGTCTAGAGCTTGACCGACCTTTTGATTGATGACGTCATATCGGATACCCGGCGCGTGAGAACGCTCGAGGATTGACATGGGCACTTTGCCTGGTCTGAATCCAGGGGATTTCGCGGTGCGTGCCGCTTTTTTTAATTCACTTTTGACCGCTAGCTCAACATCAGCTAAGGCAACTGCGATTTCGATTCGGCGCTCTAGGCCTTCTAGCGTTTCAACCACGGGTTGCATAGATTATTCACCAACTCGATCAAGTCGGGGCTAAGCACATCCACCAGCCCCGGGGGTTGTAAAAATGGTGCGAAGGGCGGGACTCGAACCCGCACACCTGTGAGGGCGTCAGGACCTAAACCTGGTGCGTCTACCAATTTCGCCACCTTCGCAGTTGTTGTGATTGTAGCGCACAGACACAAACTATTTTTTGGATACCCACAACGCGCTGCCTGAGGCTAAAATTCATCCATGAACAGACGCCTAAACCTGCTGCAGCCCTACCCTTTTGAAAAGCTACGCCAGTTACTGGCGACAGCCAAACCTGAGGCAACCGGCTTGCCTTTTATTGACTTATCGATCGGTGAGCCCAAACACGACGCCCCTTTTCTGGCCAAACAAGCCATCGCTGATTCGCTTGCTGGGCTTTCTGGCTATCCACCGACCAAAGGCAGCGATGCCTTGCGCCAAGCCATCGCTATATGGTTAGAAAAGCGATATGGCCTGCCATTTATTGATCCTCAAACGCAGGTCTTACCAGCGCTAGGCTCGCGCGAAGCGCTTTTCGCTTTTGCTCAAGTAGTGGTCGACGACAGCCGAGGCGGCTGGGTTGTTTGCCCAAACCCGTTTTATCAAATCTACGAAGGTGCTGCGCTTTTGGC
>CALBEY010000004.1 GCA_937888805.1 uncultured Burkholderiaceae bacterium | reverse complement strand
GTGTGACTGAATGTAGTGCTCAGCCTCAGACAGCAAAACCGCTAACGCACCCTCATCACGGGCACTGCCGATGTGTTTGACCACCGTGCGACGCTTGCCCTCGTAGCACACCACTTGAACAGCAGTGGCGTCAGAGGCAATTTTTTATCTTGCGGGGTCGGAGATCGCGTCGCATGACGCGAAGATAGCATTAGTGCGTTTTGTATCACACCAAAAAAATGCAACCCAATGAAATATATTGACTATTTCTGCGGACTCAATAATTCCTGTGGAGGACGGCAGAAGTCAGTAAATTAAATAGACTTTTGGGTAAGATACGGTGGTTGATTTAAATGACTGTTGACAGTCGTAACCGTGTTGCGGTTTGTCTTAGTGCTCTAAATCAACATCGCCAACACAACCACTCAAACACGAACCCCGCCAAGGGGTTATGGTTCCATCCAGAGCGGTCGCGACCAATACAACACTGTCTTCACTATTTGTAAACCAGCCCTATTAGAGATTGAGACCCAGATGCTTCAGGCCCAACATTCAGCAGCAGATTTCGATGATGAATCCCGCATGATCGTTGACTTGGTCACGAAATTCGTTGATCAAGAACTCATGCCCCTTGAACCCGGCATTCTTGCTCGCGAAGTCAAAGGCGAGCACCTTCACTTAACGTCAGACGAAGAAAAAACCCTCGCTGATAAGTGCAAGGAACTTGGCCTTTGGGCGCTCGACGCCCCCGAAGAATTTGGGGGTATCAATTTGCCATCAGTCACACTGATGGCCATCAATGAAGAAATTGGACGCACGGTGACACCATTCACCTTCCCGCCTGATTCGCCCAATCTTCACATGCTGATGGCCACAGCCACAGAGAGCCAACGGAAAAAATATCTAGAGCCTTATGCGCAAGGCACCGCAAAGTCGGCCATCGCCATTTCTGAACCCCAAGCTGGGGGAGATCCCACTGGCATGCTTACGCGAGCAGAGAAAGTCGGTGATCAGTGGGTTCTTAACGGTCGTAAAATCTGGGTAAGCCGAGTGCCTGCCGCCGATTTTATTGTCGCAATGGCACGTGTTGGCAGCGGCAAAGGTCACGAAGGCATCACGGCTTTCATTATTGACAAGGGTACCAAGGGTTTTGAGATCCTGCGCGAAATTCCCATGCTCGCGGGTCACCGCACCTATGAATTGGCTTTTGAGGATTGCCGCATCCCCGCTGAAAACATCTTGGGTGAAATCGGTGCCGGCTTTGCACCCATGCAACTGCGGTTAAATATTCGCCGCTTGCAAATGGGGGCTTGGTGTTTGGGTATGTGCCGACGTGCCATGGAAATGATGATGTCGCACGCCAAGCAACGCACCACGTTTGGGGCTTTGTTGGCAGACCGGCAAGCCATCCAATGGTGGGTGGCTGATGCTGCCATGAAAATGCACGCTTGCCGACTCATGGTCCACGATGCTGCCCGCAAGCAAGATCGCGGCGAAGACATTCGTATGGAAGCCTCCATGATCAAGGTCTATGCCACGGAAATGGCGGCCGAGGTGATTGATCACGCCATGCAAACGTTTGGCGCCATGGGTGTGACCAAAGAATTACCTTTACACCTCATGGCACAGCGTGCCCGCGTGATGCGCGTCTATGAAGGCCCCTCAGAGGTGCATCGCATGTCAATCGCAAGACGTATATTCAAAACAGTAAAGTAGTCACAAGCGGCATAAGAACGGTCAAAATAGTCGTCATAAAAAAGATAAGAAATCAGGGGTAGTCGCCCATGCGCTCTGCGCACGGGCGACGGGCAACCGGGAGACAAGCACGATGGACGTAGCGCGCCATGACGAGCCACCAGCGCAGCCTTTGGCTGGCATTGTGGTGATCGACCTCACCCAGATCTATCAAGGGCCATACTGCACATTTTTGATGGCGAAAGCGGGTGCTGATGTCATTAAGATTGAGCCTCTGTTGGGTGAACCCAGTCGCATCCGAGCCAAAGTGGGTGGTGGGGCTTCGCTACCCATGGCCATGCTTAACGTCAATAAAAAAGGGATCACCCTTAACCTCAAATCCGAAAAAGGCAAGGTACTGTTCAAGCAGCTGATCGCAAAAGCCGACATCTTGGTTGAAAACTTCGCCCCTGGGGTGATGGATCGTTTGGGGCTTGGTTGGGATGTCTTGCAGGCAATTAATCCCCGTTTGATTTACGGCACGGGCACCGGATTTGGTCTGTCAGGCCCAGACCGCGACAATCTCGCCATGGACGTCACGATTCAAGCCGCTTCAGGCATCATGAGTGTGACCGGCACCCCTGACGGTCCACCACTGCGATCTGGTGCTTCAATTGTCGATTTTTTAAGTGGTGTGCACCTATACGGAGGGCTCATGATGGCACTGTTTGATCGCACCAAAACCAACAAGGGTCGGCTGGTCGAGGTGGCCATGCTTGAAACAGCCTATCCCACACTGGCCTCAAACCTTGGTCTGCTTTACCGCCAAAAAGGTAAAGTATCAGGTCGCGTTGGTAATCGCCACGGCGGGCTGGCGCTGGCGCCCTACAACGTCTATGAGGCGGCAGACGGTCACGTGGCAATTGTTTGTGCCACGGAACATCACTGGCACAACATCCTCAAAGCGATGGGTCAAGAGAGCTTGAAAGATGACCCAAGATTCAGCAGCAATAAAGTTCGCGTTGAGCACATTGATCGGACCGATGATTTTGTTCAGTCTTGGACCAAAACATTGACGCGAGCCGAGTTCGCCGAGCTGAGTCAAAAGTACGCCATTCCTGCGGCTCCCGTACGCGATTTATTTGAGGTCATGAATGATCCGCACATGCATGCCAGAGGTGCACTCGAGTGGTTTGATGATCCAGAACTGGGTCGAATCGTCTTGGCAGCAAGCCCGATCGTTTTGCATGGCATTGATCGGGTAGCGACTGTGGCCAGTCCTGATCTTGGGCAACACAATCAAGAAATTTATGGTGGTTGGCTGGGCTTAAACGATCAGACCTTGGCAGAACTGAAGCACGACAACGTGATTTGAATCCAATTGACAAGATCAGTGATGATGACTGTTCAAGGCTCGATTAACAACCGTCATGTGTTTTGGATTTTTATCGTCGCTCACTAACCATTTAACAACCAAGGAAATCAAACCATGTCTGAAGAACTGGTGTTTAGCGTAGAAGACAGTATCGCCACCATTCGCCTGAATCGTCCTGAAAAATACAATGCCTTCACCCCTGAGATGCTGATATCTTGGGCTGACGCATTACGGTTTTGCAAAGACAGCCCAGCGGTCAATGTCGTTGTGCTAACGGGGACGGGCAAGGGTTTTTGTTCAGGCGGTGATGTTGGCAATATGAAAAATCGCAGCGAACAAAGCGCTTACATGCGCCGTCAATTCTTAACCGACTTTGTGCACCCCATCGCCTTGTTGCTTGATCAAATGGATAAGCCCATGATTGTGGCTGTTAATGGTGTGGCAACAGGCGCTGGCATGGACATGGCACTCATGGGTGACATGCGGATTGCAGCCCGTAGCGCGCGCTTTGCTGAAACATATATCAAAGTCGGCCTGTTTGCCGGTGATGGTGGGTCGTGGTACCTACCCCGACTGGTTGGACAAGCCAAAGCGTTGGAGTTGCTTTGGACCGGTGAGTTTGTTGATGCTGAAGAAGCTTTGCGTTTGGGCATGGTCAACAAAGTGGTTGATGATGATCAACTGATGGAAGCCACTTATGCCATGGCTCGTAAGATCGCTGACCAGCCACCGATCGCCATCCGAATGATGAAACGTGCCGTGCGTCAATCTGCCGCAATCGACATACGCACCCACCTTGAAATGGCCGCCTCACACATGGCAGCGATGTACTCAACTGAGGATCATAAAGAAGCCGCTAGTGCTTTTTTAGAAAAAAGGACCCCCGTTTTTAAGGGCCGATAAAGCGAAATGGGCACGAGTGACCGATTTCCTAGTGTCACTTGTGCCCGATCCTGCTGGGTATTAACGGCTGTGTCGACTGCAACATATAAGCTTTAGGCAAGCGATGTCTATCGTGCTATACAAGAAAGGAGAGGAAGCGTTACAACGCCCGCATGAGGAGACGATCATGCTAATTGACATACACGGTCATTTCACGACGCTGCCGGAATCGGTTTCATCCTTCCGCAACGCGCAGATTGATACTTTTGATAAAACAGGTCTCGCACCAGATATTGCTTTACCGGTAATCAGTGACAAACAAATCACGGATGCGTTGGAGAGTAATCAGATCCGGGTAATGAAAGAGCGTGGGGTTGATCTAACAGTTTTTTCTCCCAAAGCATCAGCCATGGATCACCACCGGGGCAATGAACAAACCAATGTGGTTTGGACCAAGCTGTGTAACGATCTGGTTCACCGAGCGTGCCTACTGTTTCCTAAGCACTTTGTCGGCGCCTGCCAACTGCCGCAAGTCAGCGGGCAGCCACCGCGCGATGCCGTGATCGAAGAATTGCGCCGCTGTGTGACAGAGCAGGGTTGTGTTGCCGCAAATTTGAATCCCGACCCATCGGGTGGCTATTGGCTCGATCCACCCTTAAGCGATAAAGCATGGTGGTACCCACTGTTTGAAGAGTTGGTTGCTCTGGATGTGCCCGCCATGATCCATGTGACTGGCTCATGCAACCCTCACTTTCACACAACCGCCACGCATTACATCAATGCCGACACAACCGCTTTTGTGCAGTTTTTAACATCGACGATTTTCCAGGACTTCCCGACGCTTAAGTTCGTCATCCCCCACGGTGGTGGTGCAGTGCCTTTTCACTGGGGTCGATACCGTGGGCTGGCGCAAGACATGGGCTTGCCCGATTTGAGTGAAAAGGTCTTAAAGAATGTCTTTTTCGATACCTGCGTTTATCACCAAGCGGGAATCGACCTAATGCTCAAAGTATTACCCAGTGAAAACATCTTATTTGGCTCAGAGATTTTTGGCGCCATTAAAGGCGTAGACCCCACGACGGGTCATTATTTTGATGATGTGCGACGCTATGTGGACCAATCCGAACATGGCACACCCACCATACGTCAGCAAATTTTTTCAAGCAATGCTCAGCGAGTCTATCCAAGACTCAAACCCTTTTTGGCATGTAGAGCCTGCTGATTTCGTTCACACAAAAATAGGAAAACATCTCATGACTCAACTTGGATTTTCGGTTCAACCCACGCCTCGTTTGGTTAGCGATGCGCAAATCGCGACCTTCCGTGACTTTGCCGTGGCAAATATTAGCGATGCCATGAGCCGTACCAATGGCACCAGCCATCTGCGGCCCTATCACCGCAATGGCCGCCTGATTGGTCGCGCCCTGACTGTCAAGACAGCCCCCGGTGACAATTTGATGGTCCATAAGGCGATAGAAATGGCGCAACCTGGCGATGTCATTATGGTTGACGCAGGGGGCTACTTACTAAGCGCTGTGGTGGGCGAGCTGATGTCCACCACCGCTGCGCATAAAGGTATTGCTGGCTTTGTGATTGACGGGGCCATCCGCGATAGTGAAGTCATTGGCAAAGGTGACTTTGGCGTGTTTGCCCGAGGCGTTGCCCATCGTGGCCCTTACAAAGAGGGTCCTGGCGAAATTAACGTACCCATCAGCATTGACGGTATGGTGACGATGCCCGGCGACCTGATCGTTGGTGATCACGATGGCGTTTTGGCCATTCGCCCCAATACGCTCGAGGCGCTTGGTGCTTTGGTCGTCGACATAGAGGAAAAAGAAAAGAAAATATTGCTAAGCATTGCCAACGGCACAATCGATAAAAGCTGGATCGACGAGACGCTGCGACGCAAAGGCGTTGATATCTGAAGGTTCATTTCAAACAGTCAACGCGTTGAAAGATTGGGTCCTGCAGTATTTTTTAGCCCTGCAAAAAAGATGGGGCACTAAGAAATCAGAAACCGAAGAGACACAACATGCAAAACAGCTGGGGTGCAATCAAACGAATCAACCGAGTCTTGATGTTGGCGCCGATTGTTTGAGCGCTAAGCTTTGGCACTACCACGGCTCAGTCTGCCTATCCTGATCGAACGATTAACATGCCAGTTGGATTTTCTGCGGGCGACCCAACAGATCCTGCTGCGCGCGTGCTGGGCGAATTTCTGAGTCAGGAATTGGGCCAACCGATTGTGATCACCAACAAACCAGGTGTTGGTGGCCTTGTTGCTGCTCGTGACCTGATGAATAACCAGCCTGATGGATACACCATTTATTTGGCTTTAAATGGCATCATGACTGTGGCTGCGGCGCGTTATGAAAAGCTTGACTACGATCCGCCGCAAGACATGGCTGCGGTTTGAACAGTCGCGGGTTACCCACACATTTTGATCGTGCCACTAAACAGCCCCTTTAAAAGCATTGCTGACCTCGTCGCAGCAGCCAAGGCAAACCCAGGGACTTTGAATGCTGCTTAAGTGGGTAACGTCAACGAACTCACCGTTGAATGGATTAAAAATGAGGCGGGTATTGATGTTGCACTCATCCCGTACAAAGGGGGAGCGGCTGTGGTCAGTGACCTCACCAGCGGCAGAATTGACTTTGCGCTGGTGGCTCCCGGTGTTGCATTTCCACTGCTCGATGGCAACAAGGCGCGCGCGCTTGGTGCCACCAGCGATAATAGCTTCACTAAAAAACGCGGCATCCCAAGCTTCAAAGAGGCGGGCCTAGGCAATATTGACTTTTACATTTGGAATGGCCTGGTTGCACCCAAAGGGACAAGCCCAGCAATCATCAACAAACTGAGCCAAGCCACGCAAAAGGTTCTGGCCATGCCCGCCTTACAAAAAAAGCTGGGTGTTGTATTTCTCGATGCGGTCATTGGTTCACCAGCTGACTTTACACAACTGATCCAGAATGAAACGGCCAGTTGGAAAAAGGTGGTAACTGACGCCAATCTCACCTTATTGAAGTAATCAGACCGACCTTCCGTCGCCCGACGGAAGGTCGGAACTCAGCGGTAACTGCTATCTGATCATGTTTGGTAACGTCAGGGTGATTGCAGGGATAAATGCCACTAGAAGGACGGCAACGATCAAAATAGCCAAAAAAGGCATTAAGGGTTTAATCAGTCGATCAATGGGTGTCTGGCTCAATCCACTGGCGATAAATAGCGTCAGTCCCACTGGCGGTGTGACATGTCCCAAAGCCAGCGCTGTCAACAACAAAATCCCAAAGTGCAGCACGTCGAATCCCATTGCCATTGCAATGGGATGAAGGATGGGTGTCAAAACAATCAGCGCAGTAGCCGGTGTCAGAAAACAACCTGTCACAAGCGCCACCAAAATGATGGCAATGGCAAATAAAGGCTTGGCATTCATATGCGTCAGAAGAAAAGCCGTCAGCTCCTGTGGCACTCTTTCAATGGTTAAGATCCAACCAAAAACCTTGGCCGCGGCAATCAACAACATGATTGAACCAATAGATATCATGGCGGCTTTGAGTATTTCAACGAATTGCCCCCGCGACATTTCACGGTAAACAACTTTCGTCAAGAACAGGCCAAATACCAGCGCAATGGCGGCAGACTCAGTGACTGTAAATGTGCCAGTAAAAATTCCACCCAAAATGATCAGTGGCAACAGTAGCGTCGGGCCTGCTGCTACGCTGGTACGCATCAACACTGAAAAACGGAATGGCTCTCTTTCGCCAATACCTTTTTTTACGCAGGTCCAGTAGCTCATGATCATGATGGCCACACCAATCACCAAACCAGGAATCACGCCAGCCGCAAACAGTTGATCAACAGCCGTTCCAGTTAACCAAGCAAAAATAATGAGGTCAATACTTGGTGGAATCAGATTGCCGATCACTGATGACGTGCATGTCACGATCGCGCTGAAGTCCGCTGGGTAACCACGCTTTCGCATCTGAGGGATCATGACCGAGCCCACCGCCACGGTATCAGCAGTGGCTGACCCTGAAATACCACCAAAAAAAATACTTGCCATGACGTTCGCGTGCGCCAACCCGCCCCGGATCCAACCCACTAGCGCCTGGCAAAGCGCGACCAAACGTTGGCCCAAGCTACTGCGGCTCACCATTTCACCAAAAACGATGAACAATGGGATGGCTAACAAAGGGGATGAATCAACGGCTGCCACCATTTGTTGAGCCACAATGGTGCCTGGCAAGTGCCCCGCCCATAGCAAAGCAACCACGCAACCCAATATCAAAGAAAACACAACGGGCACCGACGCCATCAGTGATGCAAAAAAAACCACAAATAAGATAGCAATCATCGTTGCAGCCTAGTCATCAATCATCAACTGTTTTTGCTGCTGTGCCTCTTTGGGCAGCCAGGTCACGACGAGCATCATTGCGGCCATGACTGGAATTGGCAAATAGAGCCACGCGCCAGAGATTTCCAGTGTCTCTGTCGTCTGGTCTAGCGCCCGTTGAAGCATTGCCAAGCCATACCAAAGCAGATAAACCAAAGCGATACTGATCATGGTTTGAACCAAACGCTCGAAAAGGGTTCGCCAGGCGCTCGTTAGGCGGCGCATCAACATGTCGATTCGGTGCAGTGCCTGGGTTTGCCAAGCGACGACTGCACCAAAAAAAGAACACCACACGAAACACAGCCGTGCCAGTTCATCAGACCAGATCAGTCCTGTATTGAATAAAGCCCGGCTGATGAACTGCCCAAGCAATGACATTAGCAAGACCGTAAAAGCAGCAATGCTGATCACCAGCGAAGTGATCAGCATTGCTCTTGACAGGCCTTGACAGATTGTCTGCCCGTGTCCCACGTTACTTAACAGCCTGTATACGCTCGATCCAAGCTTTGCCACCCACATTATCGGCTTCTGCAGCGATAACCTCAGCTGCCTTTTCGCTCCACATCGGGGCATCACTCGGTGTATAGACTTTTACACCCATTTTTTGTAACTCATCAAATAGGGCTGTCTCTTGCTCAAGAAATAAGGCGCGCTCATATTGCGCGGCAATTTCACCCGCCTCAAGCACTGCTTTTTGTTGGGCTGGTGTCAGTTGATCAAACTTTGACTTTGACATCATGAGATTGTGCCAACTGAGAATGTAATTAATCCGTGTGTAATGAGGCGCCACTTGATTGAAGTTCATGGACTTGTAGCTCACACCGGTGCCTTCGCCACCTTGCACCAGCTTTTGTTGCAAACTCACGTAAACATCATTCCATGAAATTGGCGTTGGTACAGCACCTAGCTTGTTCCAAGTGGCCACGATAGCGGGGTTTTGCATCGTGCGAACTTTGACGCCTTTGAGGTCGGCTAAACTCTGAACAGGAACCTGTGTGTACAAGTCCCGAGCGCCACCGTATCCATACCCAAGCTTAACGAGGCCTTTGGTTTGCATTTGTTGCGCCAGCTCATCACCCACATCACTATCCATCACGGCAAATAAGTGATCGGTGTCACGAAACAGGAAAGGTAAGCTAAAGGCTTTGAATTGGGGGACAAAGTTTGCGGTAACAGCAGACGTTACCGTCGCCACATCAACGCTGCCCGTTTGCAGCCCTTCGATCAATGCTTTTTCATCACCGAGTTGGCCAGCAGGATAAATACGCACGTCAATTTCTGGTGCGCTTTGCTTCAGTTCCTCTGCAAAACGCAGCGCCATCGCGTGATACGGATGGTTTTCTTGAAGGACGTGGCCAAAAGTGATTGTGACTGGCTGCTGTGCACTTACCCCAGCGGTCAGTGCCGTGCAAATGGCAGCAAGTGTTAATTTAAGAAAGTGTTTATTCATCATGCTATCAATCTCCTTGGTAAGATCGATTTAAGATAGCGATGTGAGATGACAATTCCGTTAAAAAGACGCTAAGAAAATCGCCTAAAACGGCTGATAAAGCGGTTTTTTTTAACCATCCCATGCACTTAAAAAGAATGGCTTAACTCAGAACCAATATCGTTTGTGGCCATTCAAAAAATAATCAATGCAACAGGCATTGACCCCTAAGTCTTTGGTAGACAGTGGCGTCGTTTGTCTCTCGGAGACTCTGGTGCGACCTTGGATGCGCTTGGCACTCATTTGCCCCAGACCCGTGATGCTCATTAAAGTACCCCATGAATCACTTATCACAAGCCTAAAAAAAGGGCTAACGCGTTTTAGCGTTAACCCTTTTGATGAGAGAGTCTCTACAGCTTGCCGTGGCAATGCTTGAATTTCTTACCGCTGCCGCATGGGCAGGATTCGTTGCGACCCACTTTTGGACCTGCGTTGCGCACTGGACTGACTGCGGCGGCTGAGTCGTGTTCAGCGCCCGCAGAAGATGACCGATTGGCCGCTGCCGGCTCAGCAAGCGCCTCGTCGTAACCCGAGTGATGGTATTGAACATTTTGAACGTGCGCCTTGGCCGCCTCTTGTTCGGCCGCCTCGACGTCCTCAGGTCCCTTGACACGCACCGTCAGTACGAGTTTGGCAACATCGTCCCGAATGCGTTGCAGCATATCTGAAAACAATTGGATGGCTTCGCGCTTGTACTCTTGCTTGGGATTTTTTTGGGCGTAGCCGCGCAAGTGGATACCTTGACGCAAATGATCGAGCGCGGCAAGGTGTTCTCGCCAGTGGTTGTCCATGACTTGCAGCATGACAGATCGCTCAAATGGACGCCAATTTTCTTCCCCGACTTGTTCTACTTTTTGTTCGTAGATCCCTTGGCCCTTCTCACACACGAGCTTGACCAAATCGTCATCATCAAACTCTTTGGCAGACTCAACCGTTTCAACCACGGGCATGTCGATTTGCCAATCAGCGTTAAGCACATTTTGAAGCCCTGGCAAGTCCCACTGCTCTTCGACCGACCCTTCAGGTACAAATTCACGAACCAACCCAGTCAGAGCACCATCACGAAGATCGGCTACCGGCGCGGCCACATTACTTGACTCAAGCACCTGATTACGCTGGCCATAAATCACTTTACGCTGATCGTTTGCGACATCGTCATATTCGAGAAGCTGCTTGCGCACATCAAAGTTACGCCCTTCGACTTTGCGCTGCGCAGACTCGATTGATCGGTTAACCATCCCCGCTTCAATGGGCTCACCCTCAGGTAGCTTAAGTCTTTCCATGATGGCGCGTACGCGATCACCGGCGAAGATCCGCATCAACGAGTCTTCTAAGGATAGATAGAAGCGCGAAGAGCCCGGATCACCCTGTCGCCCCGCACGGCCCCTTAACTGATTGTCAATTCGTCGCGACTCATGACGTTCAGTGCCGATAATGTGCAAGCCACCCGCATCCAACACCTGTTGGTGCAAGCCAGCCCACTCGTTACGCAACTGATCAATTTGAACGTCTCGAGCAGCATCATCCATTGTTAAGTCTTGACGCAGCAATTCGATCTGCTTTTCAACATTACCGCCCAACACAATGTCGGTGCCTCGACCGGCCATATTGGTTGCAATCGTAATGGCGTGTGGTCGACCTGCTTGTGCAATGATCTGAGCTTCGCGGGCATGCTGCTTGGCGTTAAGGACCTCGTGCTTTAAGCCACCAGCGGTCAGCGCATTGGCTAACAACTCAGAGTTTTCTACGCTGGTGGTACCAACGAGCACGGGTTGACCGCGCAATTGACAATCTCGGATGTCATTAACAATGGCGTTGTATTTTTCTTGATCTGTCTTGTAGATCTGATCGTGCAAGTCGCGTCGCACCATTGGTTTGTTGGTGGGCACAATCACAGTCTCGAGCCCGTAAATTTCTTGAAACTCGTATGCTTCAGTGTCTGCCGTACCAGTCATGCCACCGAGCTTTTCGTACATCCGGAAATAATTCTGAAAAGTGATCGATGCCAGTGTTTGGTTTTCAAGCTGAATCTTACAATTCTCTTTCGCCTCGACGGCCTGATGTAAACCATCCGACCATCGTCGCCCCACCATCAAACGTCCGGTGAATTCATCAACAATGACCACTTCACCTGCCTGAACCACGTATTGCTGGTCTTTAAAGAACAAATGGTGGGCGCGCAGCGCACACATCAAGTGGTGCATCAAAGAGATATTTCGCGCGTCATAGAGTGACTGACCTTCCGGCAACAGACCTTGCTCGGTCAGGATACGTTCAGCGTTCTCGTGGCCAGCTTCTGACAGATAAATTTGATGGTTTTTTTCATCAACCCAAAAGTCACCCTCAACCTCAGGCTCATTGGGTTTGGGCTCAGCGGTCATGCGCTGAAGCAGCGGTGGGACCACATTTAGCGATTTGTAGAGCGCGGTGTGATCTTCGGCTTGACCTGAAATAATCAGTGGCGTTCTCGCTTCATCGATCAAAATCGAATCCACTTCGTCAACGATCGCAAAGACCAATGCACGTTGACGCTTGTCCTCAGCGCGGTACTCCATGTTGTCGCGCAGGTAATCAAATCCAAATTCGTTGTTGGTGCCGTATGTGATGTCGGCTTGATAGGCGGCTTTCTTTTCTTCGTTAGGCTGTTGCGGGACAACCACCCCGACACTCATGCCCAAAAACTGATAAAGCCTTCCCATCCATTCGGCATCGCGTCGTGCCAAATAATCGTTAACCGTCACCACGTGTACACCACGTCCAGTCAGCGCATTTAAATAGACGGCTAGCGTGGCCATCAGGGTTTTCCCCTCACCGGTTCGCATTTCAGCAATCTTGCCGGTATGCAACACCATGGCGCCGATCAACTGAACATCAAAATGTCGCATGCCAAACACACGCTGACTCGACTCGCGCACCAATGCGAAGGCTTCCGGCATAATCGCATCGAGTTTTTCACCGCCCTGCACCCGCGCCTTGAGTTTGGCCGATAGTGCTTGCAGTTCTTCGTCAGATAACGCCTTCATGGCGGGCTCTAGGGCGTTAACCCGCTTGACGTCACGATTTAGTTCTTTAAGCAACCGATCATTGCGACTGCCTAGTATTTTTTTAAACAAAGATAGCATGCTGATGAGATCCTAGCGGAAACGAAAGAGAGCCGCTCATAGACTTTGAAGTGTAACGCAGGCGCCAACCTAGGGCGTCATGACGATCAATTTCTCTCTCAATAAGGGCAAAGGGTCGATTGGTCGGCCCATTTGATGGATTTCCAAGTGTAAGTGAGGACCTGTGGCATGTCCCGTCGACCCTACTTTGGCAATCATTTGCCCCGCTAGCACCGATTGGCCAATAGCCACAACCGTTGCGCTGGCGTGGGCGTAGGTAGAAACCCAGCTGTCGCTGTGCTCGACTTGCACCATTCGACCAAATCCGCGTTTGTAGCCCACAAATTTAACCGTTCCTGGCGCGATCGCCAAAATGGGGGTTCCACGTCTGGCTGCAATGTCCACACCCCGATGTAAGGATTTCTTGCCGCTGAATGGGTGAGACCGGTAACCAAATCGAGAAGAGACACTGTATTTTCCTGCCACAGGCCAAACCAAAAATCCTTCGTCAAGTGGGGTTAGATTAAAAATAGGGCCGATAGCCACTAATGTTGGCTCAACGTTTGTCACGCCACCGCCATTTGATCCCGCCCAAGCCGGGGACAGACTGGCACCAACCCAAGCCATCCCAAACAGCAAACAAATGTTACAAATGCCTAACCGCAACCAGTGACTCCGTTAATTTGTGGCGAGCCACAGTTTTCTGTACGCTTTTAAAACCTCATTCACACTAACCGGACTAACATGGCCAAAGATCACAGTCGCCAAGCCCTGCAATGGATGGATAATGATGGACGGGCTGCCTCGGTCCTCTTTACCGCGCAACGGTTGATTGCACTTGAACAATCACTACGCCAACTTTTACCTGTCAACCTACGCCAAGGATTTGCGGTGGCTGAGTTATCGGGCGAAGACCTCACGCTGATGACCTACAACACAGCATTTGCCGCCAAAATTCGACAGTTTCAACCCCGTTTCATTGCGCAACTGAAGGCCGATGGCTGGCCGGTAACGGCCATCCGCATTCGCGTGTCAGCCGAACCGAGGGCAGAGCATGCCACAAAGCCAGAAAGACAGGCCAGAACGCTGGACAAAGATGACCTAAACCATTTTGACCAGTTGGCCCAAACATTACGACCCGGCCCTTTGGCCGATTCGGTCAACAAGCTGCTCGCGCACCACCGCAAAGCACCGGGCGGCAAATAAAATACGGAACCCCCAAACGCCGACTTGGCATTCAGTTCGCAGGTTTTTTTAGGCGAGTTGCCACTCTTTGTGGAAAGCAGCGGGCGCTGCTTCGTGGGAATCAAAGGTCACGATTTCCCAAGCACTCTGGTCTGCGAGTAAGGCGCGAGCCAATTCATTATTGACAGCGTGACCCGACTTTTCAGCCACATAACGGGCGATGAGAGGCATACCGATGAGATAAAGGTCACCAATCGCATCAAGGATTTTGTGTTTGACAAACTCATCGTCGTAACGCAAACCGTCTTGGTTCAAGACCCGAAACTCATCCATCACAATCGCGTTCTCAAGGCTACCCCCACGGGCAAGCCCCATTGAACGAAGTGTCTCCACTTCATTCACAAATCCAAATGTTCTCGCTCTCGCGATTTCTTTCACGTAGGATTCATTCGCAAAATCAATCTCAGCGAACCCGGCCGTCGAATCAATCGCCGGATGCTTAAAGTCAATCGAAAAAGCCAATGCAAATCCTTCATAGGGCTCAAGGCGTGCCCACTTCGCATGGGTGCCTTCACCTTGCTTGATCTCGATAGGCTTGAGCACTCGCAAAAATTTCTTAGGTTCGTTTTGTAGTTCTATGCCGGTTGATCGCAAAAGATAGACAAAGGTAGCCGCGCTACCATCCATGATCGGCACTTCTTCAGCAGACAAATCGACATGCAGATTGTCGATCCCGAGACCTGCCAAAGCTGACATCAAATGCTCGACAGTTGACACGCGAGCATTGCCGACAGTAAGCACAGACGCCATCCGCGTGTCGTTAACAAAATCAGCTTTGGCCGGAAAGCTCACCACGGGGTCCAAATCAACGCGATGGAACACAATACCCGTGTTCGGTTGAGCGGGACGCAGCGTCAACTCAACGCGTCGACCGGAATGAAGACCGACGCCAGTTGTACTGACAATCTTTTTAATTGTTCTTTGCTGAAACATATAGGGCACTGCCTGTGCAAACGATTCTAGAGAAATTGTAACCTGAATCGAGCTGACAGCCCAGCGCAAAGCTCATCCGTCCCCGGGGACAACGGGGACGGATGAGCCAGCAAGCTGGTAACCCATGCTGGCCAGAGGGAGTAAGGCGCGCCAAGGCTGCCAAATACTGACGACTAATTGCCCTGGTTAATCAGCCTGCCGGCGCAAAAACGCTGGGATGTCATAGTGCTCCATACCCGCCGTTTCAAGCGCCCGAACCTGCGCAGACGCCTGCGTCCGTGGATTGCGTAGAACCGATGGCACACGCGGGTCAGCGTTATCAACAGACATGGCATAGTCATCCGTGCCTGTGCGCGTGGCTTCTTGACGCTGCGAGTTGTGAACCAACGTTGGCTTTACCGCAACGCGGCCAAGACCCGTTGCCACAACCGTGACACGCAACTCATCGCCCATCGATTCATCATACGCCGTACCAAAAATCACTGTCGCATCCTCAGCAGCAAAGCCACGAATGTGATTCATGATCTCGCGTGTTTCTTTCATTTTGAGTGAACGGCTGGCCGTGATGTTAACCAGAACACCACGGGCACCATTCAGGTCAATACCCTCAAGCAATGGGCAAGCCACGGCCTCTTTTGCAGCATCTAGCGCCCGCGTCTCGCCACGTGCCGTCGCGGTACCCATCATGGCCTGCCCTTGCTCACCCATGATTGTTTTAACGTCTTCGAAGTCAACGTTCACGTTACCTTCGACGTTAATGATTTCCGCAATACCCGCGCAGGCGTTATGCAACACGTCATCAGCGGCTTTGAAGCAATCGTCTTGTGTGGCCTCCTCGTCCATCAAGCCATACAACTTTTCGTTTAACACCACAATCAAAGAGTGCACGTGTTTTGACAGCTCAGCGATACCATCTTCTGACATTTTTTGACGGCGATTGCCTTCAAATTCAAACGGCTTGGTCACCACGCCGACGGTTAAGATGCCAAGTTCTTTGGCAACCTCAGCCACGATGGGAGCGGCACCAGTGCCCGTGCCACCACCCATGCCAGCGGTAATAAAGACCATATTGGCACCCATCAATGCGCCACGAATTTCTTCCCTGGCGGTCTCAGCGGCAGCCCGACCTTGCTCTGGCTTGGCACCTGCGCCCAACCCTGTTCGGCCCAAACGCACCTGTACCGGCGCGCCTGTTGTGACAAGAGCTTGTGCGTCGGTGTTGCAGCAAATAAAGTCCACCCCTTGCACACCCGACTTGATCATATGCGCCACGGCGTTACCGCCTGCGCCCCCTACACCGACCACTTTAATGACGGTGCCCTTTTCGGCATTTTCCAGCATTTCAAACATCATGATTGACTCCCTCAAATCAAAAAAATCGTGTGACTTCTGTCCCTGCATTTGGTACTTCCGTAATAACGGCTTTTTTTACTGACTGCTGTACTAATCATGGCTGTGCTACTGACTTTCCAACTGCTTCACTAGGCCTTTAAATGACCCAGACAAAACCTTGTGATGACCACACACGGAGGTTTGACCTCAGTGCATGAACCATTCCTTCATTCGCGCCAAAACTCGCTTAAAACTACCGTCCTGTTGCGCAACTTTGCGCCCTCGCAATCGCTGCAAGCGAGCCTCACCCAAAAGCCCCATGACCGTTGAGAAACGTGGATTGCGCATCACATCGGCCAAACCGCCCGAATAATCTGGCGTCGCAACCCTGACTGGCTTCAGAAAAACGTCTTCGGCCAACTCCACCATTCCAGGCAAGAGCGAAGAGCCACCCGTGAGCACAATCCCGGAGGCCAGTAAATCCTCATAACCCGAGTCACGAATCACTTGCTGCACCAGGCCGAATAATTCCTCGACCCGCGGCTCGATGACTGCGCCTAGAGCCTGCCGATTAACCAATCGCGGACTGCGATCGCCCAAGCCTGGCACTTCAACCATGTCAGCGGGGTTAGCCAAGACCTGCTTGGCAATGCCATATCGAAGCTTGATGTCTTCGGCATCGGGCGTTGGCGTGCGCAACATGGCTGCGATATCGTTGGTGATTTGGTCGCCAGCAATGGGTAGCACAGCCGTGTGCCGAATGGCGCCGCCTGTATAAATAGCAACGTCTGTGGTGCCACCACCAATGTCAACCAGAACCACACCGAGCTCGCGTTCATCAGGCGTGAGGCAAGCCAAACTAGAGGCCAAAGGCTGAAGAATCAAGTCCTGCACCTCCAGCCCACAGCGACGCACACACTTGACGATGTTTTGCGCTGCACTAACCGAGCCGGTCACAATGTGAACCTTGACCTCAAGTCGCAAAGCGCTCATGCCAATGGGTTCACGAATATCTTCTTGGCCATCAACAATGAACTCTTGCGTCAGCACATGCAGCACTTGCTGGTCCGTGGGAATGTTGACTGCTTTTGCGGTCTCAATCACGCGTCCAACGTCGGTCGCAGTCACTTCCTTGTCTTTAACGGCTACCATGCCACTGGAATTAAAACTACGAATGTGATTACCTGCAATGCCGGTGTAGACATCACGAATTTTGCAGTCCGCCATCAACTCGGCTTCTTCTAAAGCCCGTTGTATGGAATTAACGGTCGACTCGATATTGACGACAACGCCTTTGCGCATGCCTTTTGACTCATGTTGACCGAGCCCAAGCACCTCAAATCCGCCATCAGGCAAAGCTTCAGCGACCACCGCAACAACCTTGGTGGTTCCTATATCAAGAGCGACTATCAGGTCTTTGACGTCACGTGTCATGGCATTACCGTTTCTTTTGGGGTTGTGTGGATTCTGGCAAGGGCGCAAGTGTCAGCGCAAAACCATCGGGATAACGCAAGTCGACGTGTCTGACCTCGCGCTGGGGTATTTGGGCCATGACTCTTGGCCATGAACGGACGAAGCGTTCGATGCGCTCGCCAAATGTCACCGCACCTGGCACGCCCGCTTGAGGATCCGATGCCTCGGCACCTGGGTCTCGACCAAGGTCTAGCGTCAAGCCATTTGACAGTGTGACTTGCAAAGCATAACGATTGGTCAGTGTCAGGCCGCGTACTTGAATACCAATTTGCTCGAACCATTGTGTCAGCTCCGCGTATCGCTGAATCAAGAGGCTCTCGGTGCCTTCGGGTCCAACAAATTGAGGCAAACTCGCTTCGTTCTCTAAAGCAGCCCGGTTGGCCATGAAGACTTCCCCCCAAGTGTTGACGAGCTGGTTTTCGTTCCAGAGACCTTGCGGCTTTTGTTCCTCGATCGTCACACGCAACATGTTTGGCCAAACCCGCCTGACTTGCGCTTGTCGTACCCAAGAGGCAGATTCGAACGCCTGGCGTGCTTGGCCCAAATCCATGGTGAAAAAATTGCCGTACAACTGCCCAGCGATCGCACTGCGAATCAAATCGGGCGCCACGTACTGAAGTGACGTATTCGGTGCTGACAGAATTTCTATTTTTTTGAAGTCGAATGCGGGCAGACGCACCAGCCAGACCAAGGCCGCAACAAGCAAAGTCAACACCGCCAATACCGTCAGCAGGTTGGCCGTTGCGTTGATGATGCGCGCTTCGTTCCACACGTATCACTCCTTAACCTGATGAACATTCGCCTGACGTCCAACTTTGCAGCTGGCTTCAGTCAAAATGCTCACGCACAAGGCGGCGTAATCCATGCCGGCTGCCTTAGCCGCCATGGGTACCAACGAATGGCCTGTCATGCCAGGCGATGTGTTTATCTCCAAGAGCCACGGGCGTTCGTTTTTGTCGAGCATAAAGTCTGCGCGGCCCCACCCTTCGCAACCCAGCGAACGGTAGGCCTGAACCGCCAACTGCTGAACACACTGATTAACCGATGGTGTCAATGGCGCTGGGCAGAGGTACTGGGTGTCATCCGAGAAATACTTATGCTCGTAGTCATAGTTACCCCCTGGCGCCACGATTTCGATCGTTGGTAAAGCACGAGCACTCGCACCTCGCCCTAAAATGGCGACCGTTAGCTCGCGCCCTTCGATGAACTGCTCCGCCAAAATCTGCTCATCAAAGGTTAACGCCTGCGCATAGTCGCGAGCCAATTCAGTCGCTGCCGTGACCTTGTAGAGGCCAAGCGTTGACCCTTCGTTAGGCGCCTTCAGTATTAAGGGCAAACCCAATTGCTCAGTCAAACCATCTAAGTCAGCGGTTGACTCAATGACACGATAGCTCGGCGTCGGAAGGCCTGCCTGCTGAAACACTTTTTTGGTCATGATCTTGTCCATGGCCAAGCTGGCAGCCAATGGACCACTACCCGTATACGGGATACCCAATAGTTCTAACGCACCCTGCATCGTGCCATCTTCGCCAAACCGCCCATGCAGTGCGATAAATACCCGATCGAAGGATTGCTGAGCCAGTTCGCCAAGACCATATTTACCCGTATCGAACAAGTGCGCATCAACACCAACACTGATGAGCGCTTCGCACACACCTTGGCCAGACATCAACGACACTTCTCGCTCGGCTGAACGACCGCCGTAGAGCACGCCAACTTTACCCAAACGGTTTGCGGGTGAGGTCATGCTGGCTCCCCTAACAATGCTGGCACCTTGCTGATTGATCCCGCACCCATCACCACAAACACATCGTCATCAGCAGCAAACGCGCGCATTGCTGCTGGTAGTTCTTGTATGTTCTCAATAAACAATGGCTCGACCTTACCGGCAACTCGCACACCTCGTGCGAGAGCCCGACCATCAGCGGCCACCAGCGCGGGCTCTCCTGCGGCATAAACCTCTGTGAGCAACACCGCATCAGCTGTCCCAATAACTTTGACAAAATCTTCAAAACAGTCGCGTGTGCGAGTGTATCGGTGTGGCTGAAAAACCAACACAATTCGCTTATCCGGCCACGCCCCGCGGGCGGCTGCAAGGGTTGCAGCCATTTCCACTGGGTGGTGGCCATAGTCGTCCACCACTGTGAAAGTGCCGCCCTTATCCGCCGTGTAAGGACCACTCACACTAAAGCGCCGGCCAACACCGCCAAACGAACCCAGCGCACTGACAATTGCCTCATCAGACACACCAAGCTCGGTGGCTACTGCAATCGCCGCCAGTGCGTTTTGGACATTGTGGTGGCCCGGTAAATTTAGGCTCAACATCAAAGGTTGTGCGTTAACAGCCCCTAATTGACGCAGAACGGTGAACACCATCTTCGTGCCGTGTGCCTTGACGTCGATGGCTCGAATTTGGGCATCCTCGCCCATCCCGTAAGTAATCATTGGTCGCGATATCAACGGCATGATCTCGCGCACAAAGGCATCATCAGAGCAGACAATCGCACTGCCATAAAACGGCAAGCGCTGAACAAACTCAATGAAGGCTTGCTTTAAACGTGCAACGTCGTGCCCATAGGTATCCATGTGATCGGCGTCAATATTGGTGATGACAGCCATAACAGGCAGTAGGTTTAAAAATGACGCGTCCGACTCATCAGCTTCAGCGACCAAGTAATCGCCCTGCCCTAAGCCAGCGTTGGCACCAGCCGAATTCAAACGTCCCCCGATCACAAAGGTCGGATCAAGTCCATCAGCCGCCAAAACACTGGCCACGAGACTGGTCGTGGTCGTTTTGCCATGCGTACCAGCCACTGCGATGCCGCGTTTTAATCGCATCAGCTCAGCCAACATGACCGCTCGAGGCACCACGGGTATTCTGGCTTGTCGTGCCGCTTGCACTTCAGGATTGTTACCCGCCACTGCGGTTGAGGTCACCACCACATCAGCTTGATGAATGTGGTGAGCGTCGTGGCCAATATAAATAACCGCCCCCATATCAGCCAATCGATCGGTGATACTGGTCGATTGCAAATCTGAACCCGACACCTGGTAGCCCTGATTTAACAAAACTTCAGCGATGCCGCTCATGCCTGAGCCGCCGATACCGACGAAGTGGATGCAGTGAATTCGGTGCTTCATGTCGATTGCCCCATCAATAGACATTGGTCAGCAATGGCTTGCGCTGCAGTCGGTTTCGCATGTAACCGAGCGCGCACGGCCACAGCGAGCAGTGACTCTCGCGTTTGCACCGCCAGCCATTGCGCCAACCAATCAATCGCCAGATCTGCTTGCTGTTTAAGAAAGGCAGCCTCATCTTTCACCAAAAACTGAGCATTGGCTGTTTGATGGTCATCAACGGCGAATGGGAAAGGTACAAACATGGCCGCCACGCCAGCCGCTGCCACTTCAGCAACAGTCATGGCGCCTGCGCGGCAAATCATCAGATCGGCCTGCCCCAAAGCATCAGCCATGTCTTGCACGAACGGCACACAATTTGCCGTCATACCCACTTGTTCATATGTCAATTTCATTGCTTCTAGGTGCTGCTGACCCGCCTGGTGCGTCACCTGTGGGCGCTGCTCGACTGACATTCGCGACAAGGCCAAGGGGATCATCTCATTGAGCGCACGTGCCCCTAAGCTGCCACCGATCACGAGCAAACGAAGCGGACCTTCTCGGAGGGCGTAACGGGACTCAGGCACTGGCAGGTTGGCGATTTCAGCTCGCACAGGATTACCGACCCACTGCCCACCAGGCAACGCATCAGGAAAACCGGTCAGCACGGCGCGCGACAGTTTGGCCAGCCATTGGTTGGTTTTACCTGCGATGGCATTTTGTTCATGCAGCACGATCGGTATCCGTCGCAAGTACGCCACCAAACCACCCGGCATCGCCACATAACCACCCATACCCAACACCACATTGGGCCGCTGCTTTGATGCTTCGCGCCAAACGTGAAGCATTGAGGCAAACAGCGTAAAGGGGGCTTTAAACAAATCAAGCCAGCCCTTACCACGTACGCCCGCAAATTTAACGGTGATCATTTCAAAACCGGCTGGTGGAACCAGCCGCCCCTCCATCTTTTCTGGATTGCCTAACCAACGAACGACACAACCCTTTTGGCGCAAAATCTCAGCCACAGCCAAGCCTGGCATGATATGACCACCGGTACCACCAGCCATGATCCAAACCACGGGTGCTTGACTCATGCTCGCCCCCCTCGCATCATGACTTTATTTTCGTAATCTGCCCGAGCCACGATTGCTAGCGCAATCAGATTCATGACCAAGCCTGATCCACCGTAACTGATCAGCGGCAAAGTCAATCCTTTGGTGGGTAACAAGCCCAAACACACACCAATATTGATGAAAGCCTGTACGCCAAACCAAATACCAACACCCTGAGCGACCAGACCACTGAATACACGCTCCATGGCAATAGACTGTCGCCCAATCTCAAAGCAGCGAACAATCACCACCAAAAACAAACCGATGATGAGCGCAATACCCATAAATCCAAGTTCTTCACCAATCACCGATACGATGAAGTCAGTGTGCGCTTCAGGTAAATAGTGCAACTTCTCGATACTTGAACCCAGACCGACACCAAACCATTCGCCACGCCCAACCGCAATCAGAGAATGCGACAGCTGATAGGCTGTGCCGTAGACATTGTCAGGATTCCACGGATCGAGATAGGCAAACAAGCGAGCACGGCGCCAAGGCGACAACCAAATCAGAACGAAAAATAAGGTAATCAAAAGGCCCGCTAAGCTGGAGAAAACTTTGCCGTTAATACCCCCCAAAAAGAGCACCCCCATTGAGATTGACATAATGACAATTAAGGCACCCAGGTCAGGCTCCAACAGCAGTAACAAACCGACCACAGCCATGGCTATCGCCATGGGTAAAAATCCATTGACGAGGCTATCCATGTGCTGCTGTTTGCGCACAACATAGTCAGCCGCAAACAGTACAGCCACCACTTTCATCAACTCGGAGGGCTGAAAGTTAACCGGCCCCAAGTTAATCCAACGATTAGCGCCATTGGCTTCGTGCCCAATGACCGGCAAAAAAACCATCACCAACAAAACGACCGTCACAACAAACAAGGGGATCGTGATTCTTTGAACCACTCTCATGGGTGTGAGCCACACCAAGATAGCGGCGACCAAACCCACGGCCAAAAACACCGAATGTCGCGTCACAAAGAAATACCGACTTAAACCGCCGTACCTTGGACCATCAGCGAGCGCAATCGAGGCCGAATACACCATCAATAGGCCCATTGACAACAGCGCAGCGACCGCCAAAAAAAGAGCCAAGTCATAATTTCTCATGGCCGTGCGGCCCGGGCGAACGGCATTGACACCAAGCGTCAGGTCAGCGAATAGGCTCATGCCACCTCCCCGACCGAGAGGGCCAATTCTTGAACGGCATCGATAAATGCATACCCACGCGCTTTATAATTTTGATACATGTCAAAGCTTGCGCAGGCCGGTGATAGCACAACGGCATCGCCCGGTAACGCTTGTTCGTAAGCCAGCGCAACGGCTTGCATCATATCGGCGGCATGCAAGGTCTTGACCCCTACTCGATCAAAAGCCTCTTGCAGCAACGAGGCGTCTTGGCCAATCAAGACAGCCGCGCGACCATGCTGCAACAGTGCGCTGGCTAAGGCAGTAAAATCTTGGCCCTTGGCTTGCCCACCGGCAATCAACACCACCGGTCGACCCAAACCCTGAACACCCGCGACGGTTGCACCCACATTGGTGCCCTTGCTGTCATCATAAAAATGGATGTCCCGTGTCATTCGAATGAGTCGCATTCGATGCGGTTCACCGACGTATTGAGAAGCGGCATTTAGGATGGCAGCCCAACCCACACTTAAAGAACGCACCAGCAGGCTGGCGGCCATGACATTCATGGCGTTGTGCATGCCCGCTATCGGCAGGGCATCTACGGGCATGAGTCGAACCAATCGGCCTGCTGGTCTGGGCAAAATCGGGGCTTGCTTACGCCGGCGTGATACTGGTGCCTGTGCTTGCTCAAAATCAAGCGGCTCTGAACTAATCAACCACTGCACGTCCTGATTCAATTCAATGCCAAGATCATGCGTGTGGACGGGCGCTGCTTGTCCAAAACTTCGGATGTGCCAATCGTCTAGCGTTGCAACCATATCGCGCACGACCGGATCGTCTCGATTCACGATGCAGATGGCCGACTGTGCTAATAAGCGGGCTTTATCTTGCTTGTAAGACTCAAAATCACCATGCCAGTCCAAGTGATCTTGTGTCATGTTCAACACAACGCCTGCCGCCAATTTTAGAGACGTCGTTGTGTGTAACTGAAAACTCGACAGTTCAAGGACCCACGCCTGTGGTAATGCATCGGCCTCTAGTGACCGCATCAGCGCGGTCAAAGCAGCTGGACCGATGTTGCCAGCTGCTTCGCATGACACGCCCCCCGACACCAACATATGACGAGCCAATGCCGTCACGGTGGTTTTGCCATTGGTTCCTGTCACCCCCAAAACCTGGGGCCGATAGTCCCGCTGCTCGGCCAAGTCAGTCAAAGCGCGAGCAAATAATTCAATCTCCCCCACCACCTCAACACCAAGCTGTGCCGCATGCTGCAAAAATGACTTAACAGGCTCTTGGTGTGGTGACAAACCAGGACTTAAAACCACCATGTCCACGTCGTTTAACCACGACGCTTCAAGCGAGCGCCCAACGTAACAGCTGTCGACATGAGTAGCGATTTTCTCTTGCAACGCCTCAAGTCCTGGCAGTTGCGGTCGTGTATCCACCAAAACCAGACGACGCCCCTGACCCGCCAACCAGCGCGCAGCCGCCTCCCCAGTCTCACCGAGACCAAGAATAAGCGCCGCTTTTTGCGACTTGGGGTTTGCGTTTACGTCGTTCATCGAATCTTTAAAGAAGCCAAACCAACCAACACCAGCATCATGCTGATGATCCAAAACCGAACCACCACTTGTGTCTCTTTCCAACCACCGACTTCAAAGTGATGGTGAAGTGGAGCCATCAATAAAATTCGCCGGCCCTGACCAAATCGATATTTGGTGTACTTGAAGTAGGTCACCTGCAACATCACAGACAGTGTCTCGACAACAAACACTCCACCCATGATGAACAGAACGATCTCTTGGCGCACCACGATCGCCATCGTTCCAAGCATGCCCCCTAACGCCAAGGCGCCAACGTCGCCCATAAAGACTTGTGCGGGGTAGGCGTTAAACCAAAGAAAAGCCAATCCTGCCCCTGCCAATGCTGCACACAAAATCATCAGCTCACTGGCACCAGGAATGTAGGGAAACAACAAATACTTTGAGTAATCAACGCGACCAACCACGTAAGCAAAAATGCCTAGCGCAGCGCCCACCATGACCGTTGGCATGATGGCCAAACCGTCTAACCCATCCGTGAGATTGACCGCGTTGCTCGTGCCTACAATCACAAACCAACTCAAGGCCACAAAACCAAATACGCCTAAGGGGTAACTGATGGACTTAAAAAACGGTACGATCAAGTCAGCCCGGTTGGGCAAGGGCATTGACAGACCACTGGCAATCCAGTCGCGAAATAACGGCCAAAGATCCGCATTGGCTGGTGCTGATATCGCGAATGCCAAATAAATTGAAGCGACCAAACCAATAATGGCTTGCCACATCAACTTTGTCCGTGACCGCATACCTTCCGGATCGCGATACACCACTTTTTTATAGTCATCGACCCAACCAATCCAACCAAAACCCAACGTGACTAGCAGCACGACCCAGACGAACCGATTGCTTAAGTCAGCCCAGAGCAAAGTACTCACGCCGATACCAATCAGTATCAAAACCCCACCCATGGTTGGTGTACCGTTTTTGATCAAATGGGACTCAGGGCCATACTGACGAACCGCTTGTCCAATTTTTAAGGCAGCCAAGCGACGAATCACCCAAGGTCCTGCGACCAAACCAATAATGAGTGCCGTGCCACAGGCCATTACTGCGCGCAGCGTGATGTACTCGAAAACCGAAAAGCTCGAGTTGTAATTAACAGATAACCAACGAAACAGTTCAACTAGCATGATGGTCCTTCAATGATCGACTGTCAGGCATAAATTGTTGAAGTTGCTGTACGACTTTTTCCATCGCCATAAAACGGGACCCTTTCACCAAAACACTCATGGGCTCGACTGCGCGAGCTCTTTCACACAACTGCTCAACCGACTCAAAACTTTGGGCATTGGTCCCAAAAGCGCCAACACTGTGTGCTGTCGCCTCGCCCATCGTCCAGAGATACTCGATGGCAAGCTCGCGCGCGTAAGCACCTACTTCAGCATGCATCTGTGCACCGTTGTCACCGACTTCACCCATATCACCCAATACCAGCGCGCGCGGCGCAGGCAAACCCGACAACACATCAATCGCGGCGCGCACTGAATCAGGGTTTGCGTTGTAGGTATCGTCAATCAGCAATCGGTCTTGTGCCAAGCGATGAACTTGCATTCGTCCCTTAACAGCGGCAAATGCCTCGAGCCCCAACGCTATGCTCGCCAATGGCGCCCCTGCCGCTTTGGCGCAAGCTGCAGCTGCGCATGCGTTGGTGATGTTGTGCCGACCCGCCACTGACAACTCAACCGTCTGTTGCTCGCCATTGATCGACAACACAAATCGACTACCCAAAGCGTCCGAATGAATGGCCTGAGCTTGAACGTCAGCGACATCAACCAAACCAAATGTCAGTTGCCTGGAGACTGACCGTGCCTGCTCAATCCAACTCTCGGTGTAGGGGTCATCTGCAGGGAAGACAGCCGTCGCTTCAGCTGGCAAGCTCACCAGCACCTGACCATTTTCATGGGCGACGGCCTCTACGCTTTGCATGAATTCTTGATGCTCACGTTGCGCGTTCAAGACCAGGCCAATATTGGGTTGCGAGATTGATGCCAGTAACGAGATTTCGTCTGGGTGGTTCATGCCCAGCTCGATCACGGCGCAACGATGCGTTTCGCGCAGGCGCAGTACGGTTAAGGGCACACCAATTTCGTTGTTTAAGTTACCTTGCGTGCTGAGCACGGCATGCTCACCCAACCACTGACGCAAAATTGAAGCAATCATTTCTTTGGTGGTGGTTTTGCCGTTACTACCAGTGACACCAATCACTGGCATATCGAATCGGCAACGCCAAGCAGTGGCAAACTTTTGAAGGGCTTGACGCGTATCACCCACACAGATTTGCGGTAACTGAATCCCAGGCACGACACGCTCAACCAATGCGGCCACCACCCCCATCTGCTCGGCTTCGCGCAGGTAATCATGGCCATCAAACTTTTCGCCACGCAGTGCCACAAAGAGCGCATGGGCACTCAAATGACGCGAGTCAGTCTGCACCAGCGGTGCGTTCTCTTTGAAAAGTAACGCCAACTGAGCCCAGTGCCGATCATCAAATGGGTGGCGTACACCCGCTATTTCTTGCCATGTTTCGTGACCCTTACCAGCAAGTACCACCACATCGTTCGGTTGTGCACTCCAAATGGCACTCAAAATCGCAACAGCTCGATCACGCTGCAGGCGTACCAGTCCTGCTGTGCTGTCGCCAAGCCCTGTCAACATGTCTTGCAAGATCGCCTCAATGGGCTCATCTCTTGGGTTGTCGCTGGTGAAAATCGCTTGATCAGCCTGGGATTGGGCCACCTGCGCCATCAGAGGGCGTTTGCTTGCATCACGATTGCCGCCGCATCCAACCACGCACCACAAACGACCCTTGCGAACTTTTGCCAAGGGCCTTAGGGTCTGCAGTACGCGTTGCAGTGCATCGGGCGTGTGCGCATAATCAACCAAAACCAACGGCAAATCAGACTGGGGAACTGATTTTGTAATCGGTACAACCGGCTCCAAACGCCCGTCGACCGGGGGTAGACTTTGCAGACTGATCGCAATATCTGTGGGCGAGACCTTTAAGTGGGTCAGCACCGCCGCAACAGCCAGCATATTAGAGATGTTGTACTGACCCATGAAGGGGGTTTGCACCGGTAAGGACTGCCCGCCTATGTGCATGTCAAATCGCGTACCTGTCAACTCAACATCAACTTGGCCAGATGACACATCAGCCTGACCATTGACCATTCCGTAGGTCAAGACATCGCAGCTAGCGTCAGCCACCATGTGACTGGCCCAAGGGTCGTCAATGTTAATCACAGCAAGGGTTAACTCTTCTCGCTTAAACAAACGGGCTTTGGCTTGCGCATAGGCCGTCATATTGTCGTGATAATCCAGATGGTCTTGCGTGAGATTGGTGAACACCCCAATGTCAATCATCACGGCTGCCAACCGATTTTGATCTAAGCCAATTGAAGAAGCCTCAAGCACAACATGCGTTGCACCGCCGTCTCTCAAGTCGGCAAGGCACTCGTGCACACGAATAACATCGGGCGTGGTTAGGTGACCAGATTGGATCACACCCTGCGGATCCAATACCCCCAATGTACCGATCACACCGCACGGATGTCCCAGGCGGTTAAGTGCGCCAGCCAGCCAATTGGCCGTCGTGGTCTTGCCATTTGTACCGGTAATCGCCACCACTGTTAATACATCCGAGGCATGGCCCCACCAAGCATGCGCGAGCGAACCCAAAATTTGGGATAGATTCGGCACGGCAACTGCTGGTGTTGTTCCGAGTTGTGCGCGTTGCTGTGGCGTTAAATCCAACTCATGCACAATCGCAGAAGCACCGTTTGCGATAGCATCGGCGATAAAGTCGCGGCCATCACCAACCAAACCCAAGCACGCCACAAAAACATCACCGACACGACAGCGCCGAGAATCCAACACCAACCGCGCCGATGCTGTTATCCCGAATCCGTTGCGCAATCGCTCGATGATCTCAACGACCACTTGGTTGGGTGTTTGATTCGCCGTCATGGTCGGCTCCCCGACTCAGACTGTGTCTGAGCAACCACTTCCGAGTCAAATGGGGCATCAGGCTCAACACCGAGCATGCGTAGGGTACGTCCCACCACCGTCGCAAAAACTGGGGCAGCCACGCGACCACCGTAATAGTGTCCCGCCATCGGCTCATCGATACTGACCGCCACAACAATGCGTGGATTGGAAACTGGTCCAAATCCCACAAAAGAGCTGCGGTAATGCGTTTGGCTGTATTCGCGGTTGATAATTTTTCTGGCCGTGCCACTCTTGCCAGCCACGCGGTAGCCTTGAACTTGGGCGAGTTTGGCGCCCTCAGGCCCTGCAGAGGCTTCGAGCATATTCCTAATCGTCTGGGCGACCGCCGCGTCATAAACCGGCATGGTTGCCGGCTGGTCTTTGCGCTTGATTAGTGTCAAATTGACCATGTCACCATCACGGGCGAATGCCGTATAAGCCTTGGCCACCTGCAGCAACGAGGTCGATAATCCATAGCCATATGCCATCGTGGCTTGCTCAATGGGTCGCCACCGCTCCCATGGCCGCAAACGACCGGCTGCCGCCCCAGGGAAACCAATCACAGGAGGCTGACCAAAACCAAGCGCAGTGAACTGCGTCCACATTTCTTGCGCTTTTAGTCGTTCTGAAATCTTTGCCATACCGATGTTGCTTGACTTGACCATGATGCCCATTGGATCGAGCACACCATTTTTGGTGACGTCACGGATCCTTTCGCCGTGAAAGACGATTTCGCCACGACCCGTATCAATTTTGGTGTTGTCGTTAATCCGACCCAACGCCATGGCCAATCCCATGGTGAACGGCTTCAAAATGGAACCCGGCTCAAACGTGTCGGTTAACACCCGGTTTCTAAGGTTGGCGCCTCGCAACGTCGAACGGTCATTAGGGTCGAAGGTCGGATAATTAACCAACGCCAATATCTCACCCGTTTGAACATCGACAACGACACCAGAAGCGCTTTGTGCCTCATTGAATTGCACGGCTTCGGCTAGGATTCGATAAACCAAATACTGAATTCGAGTATCGATCGAAAGCGCAATATCTTGTCCATTTACTGGCAAATTGACAGCCCTGACATCTTCGATCACTTGCCCAAGTCGGTCTTTGATCACGCGACGACTGCCCGGTTTGCCAGACAGTCTATCGTTGTAGGTGAGCTCGATGCCTTCCTGACCCAAATCATCCAAATTGGTAAATCCAACCACGGTGCCAGTCACCTCGCCCTCTGGATAAAAGCGACGTGTCTCAGGCATGGAATGAACGCCGGGCATTCGCAATGCAGCGACCTGATCGACCAATGACATCGACAGCTGACGACGCAAGTAAACGAATGTCTTACTGTCATCGACCAGTCTCGCCTTTATGGTGGCTTCAGGTATATCGAGCAATTGACTTAACTTAGCCCACTGCTGCGCTGTTGCTGCTTTTGTGTCTTCTGGAATAGCCCAGATGGCACGCGCTGGAATGCTTGCCGCCAAAACCACGCCTTGCCGATCGACGATCTTTCCACGCGTTGCCGACAGTGGCAGGGTACGCTCGAATCGCTTACCACCTTGCTCCTGCAAAAACTCACGGTTGACACTTTGTAAATAAACCGCTCGCCCGAGCAACACCAAGAAGGCAAGACCCAAAACCAGCAGTACCAAACGAGCACGCCAGGTGGGGAACGAAACTCGCACGACTGGGCTGTCAAAAAAGGAGAGTCGACGCATCGGTTAGCCTCCCCGACCCAGTTGGGCAGGCGCTTCGCGAACATAGATTGTCCGAGCTGGAGCAATTGGCTGCATCTTGAGAGTGTCGCGTGCGATCTGATCAATTCTTGCGTTGCGCGACAAATCTGCGCGATCGATTTGCAAATTACGCCAAACCACATCTAGTTCATTAAATTGGGAAACGAGTTGCTCATTCTCGATAAAGAGGTGCCGCGACTGATAGCGCGCTGTGACAAGCGACATGGCCGCTAGCATCAACAGTATTGCCATCACGAACACGGAGCGTCCCATCAGCGTCTGCGTCCGGCCATGATGGTCAATGGGGTCTGCGTTCGTTGTGCGAATCGCAACACTGCCGATCGCGAACGCCCGTTGGCATGGATTTCATCACGGGTTGGCAACACCCGCTTCACACCCGCAAGTAATGGCTGAGGCATTTGATCCTCTCTCAGTGGTAAGCGCGCGTAAGCTGCATTAGGCTTAGAAGCCTTTTGCAGAAACTGCTTGACTCGACGGTCCTCAAGCGAATGAAAGCTGATCACAGCAAAGCGTCCTCCTGGTCGAAGATGCGTCAGAGTTGCCTCGAGGGCGCGATCAAGTTCTTCGAGCTCCCGATTGAGGTAAATCCGTATAGCTTGAAATGTCCTTGTCGCCGGATGTTGGCCCTTCTCCCGCGTACGGACAGCGGTGGCGACGATGTCGGCAAAGTCAAGCGTGCGCTCAATGGGCCGCACTGAGCGGCGAGCAACAATCGCTTTTGCAATCTGAAGAGCAAACCGTTCTTCGCCATAACTTTTGATAACCTCCCGAACTTCTTCTAGACTGGCTTGTGCCAACCACTGTGCCGCAGTCTGCCCTTGCGACGTATCCATACGCATGTCTAAAGGACCGTCACGCATAAAAGAGAACCCGCGCTGCGCTTGATCAATCTGCGGCGAGGACACCCCAACATCTAACATCACGCCATCGACTTCGGCCAACCCTTGCTGCTTTAATAGCTCAGCCAAATCACCAAAAGCACCATGTATACAAACAATTCGTGCATCACTCTTGGCCCACTCACGGGCCACAGCAACCGCTTCTGGGTCACGATCAATCACCACTAATGTTGCTGACGCGCTGAGTCGCTTAAGCAGCTGCGCCGCATGCCCCCCCCGACCAAACGTGCCATCAACGTACACCCCATCGGCGGGCACACCATCATCAGGAATCAACGCCTGAACTGTTTCATCAAGCAACACACTGCGGTGAAGAGAATCGGTCACGTCTTAAAAAGAAAACTGACTCAGCACGTCGGGCATGCCGCCAGACATATCTTGTGCTTCGCGCTCAGCCAGTAAGGCGGCGTCCCACAACTCAAAATGTCCACCCATACCCAATAACATCACGTCACGCGCCAAGCCCGAGGCACTTCGCAACTCAGGCGCCACCAACACTCGGCCAGCGCTATCGATATCAACATCTTGTGCATTGCCTAATAGCAAACGCTGTAAGCCTCGGGCCTGCACAGGAAAGGCTGCGATTTGTTCGCGTTTGCGCTCCCACTCTGGTCGGGGGTAAACCAACAGACAGCCGTCAGGGTGGCGCGTAATCGTCAAGCGACCGTGTGCCTGCTCGACGAGCGCATCACGATGCCGGGCAGGTACATTGATGCGACCCTTTGCATCTAGCGTGAGAGCACTGCTACCTTGAAACACCAAATATCCCCACAAATTTGCACAAAACCACACTTTTCACCACTCTAAGGGAACGGGATTAGCTGGTCAAGTGAAATTTCACAGTTTTCTTAATGAAGACAATGACTTAGCGCAGTTTTAGAGAACCAACAAAAACAAAATGTTGCTTTATATCAGGAACTTGGAATCCGATATAAAAGTATCGTCTTAACTATTTAGGGATAATTTGAATCAGGAAGAAGTTGCGGGGCAAACCTATAGGCCGGATTCTGTGGGTCGACCGAAGCCGACTGACAATCATTCCTCTCGGTACGACATTACTGCCGCACTCTAGCCACCTACCCGCATGCTCGAACGAGCCGCCCATCACACCCAGAGGGTGAACGCATGCCTATTTGGTGTTGCTCCGGGTAGAGGTTGCCGCGTTTCACCCTGCCGCGTTGATCGGGTTACCGATCATGCGCCACGGTGTAACCGTGGCGGTGTGATTACTCACCCTCGCGTCAGACTCGTCTCTGTGGTCCTATTCCTCAATGCACGAATGCATTGGACGGCCGTTAACCGTTACCCTGCTCTGTGGAGTCCGGACCTTCCTCGATACCTTTCGGTCGCGCGATTGTCCAGTTTGCCCCGCATGCTCATTGTAGACGCTCGAACCTGCGACAATGTCAGTTATTGGCGATTACCCTCTGGTCATCCATTTTTTTATTGTTTGGCGTTCAATCATGGCAGCAACCCCCCTCCTGACCCTTCAAAACGTTCAATTGGCTTTCGGTCATCACGCGCTTCTTGATCATGCCAATCTGACGATCGCACCCCAGGAGCGCATTGGCTTGATCGGTAGAAATGGGGCGGGTAAATCTTCACTGCTTAAGCTGCTCGACCAACGCTCGCAACCCGACGATGGCTTGGTTGTTAAAGCTGACAGCTTGCGTGTGGCAACTGTCGAGCAAGAACCTACTTTAGAAGCCCTAACAGTGCTTGAAGTGTTGTCAGCGCAAGCGGGGCGTCCTGATATTGAAGACTGGGAACGCGAAATCTTGGCGCGTAAATGGGCAGACAAAGTCGGCATCCCTCCCGAGACATTGATTGATACCCTTTCAGGCGGCATGCGCAAACGCGTCGCGCTCGCGGCAGCTTTGGTGCGCGAGCCTGACTTGTTGCTGCTTGACGAGCCAACCAACCACCTTGACTTAGACGGTATTCTTTGGCTGCAAAGGCTTTTGCTTGAATGGCGCGGTAGCGTCCTGTTAATTACCCACGACCGCCGTTTTTTGGATGACGTTGTCACTCGCATCGTTGAACTTGACCGCGGAAAACTGTTGAGCTTTCCTGGCAACTTCGCGCAATGGCAATCCCAAAAAGAAGCCTTCTTACATGCTGAGCAATTAGAAAACGCCCGCTTTGACAAGTTACTGGCGCAAGAAGAAGTCTGGATTCGCAAAGGTGTCGAAGCGCGACGCACGCGCAACGAGGGTCGTGTGCGGCGGCTTGAGCAATTGAGACGCGATCGCGCGCAACGTCGGGACCAACTCGGTCGGGTTTCTTTGAAGGTCGATCATTCGTCACGCTCAGGTAAGCTCGTCGCCGAATTGAAAGATGTCAACAAAGGGTATGACGACAAAATTGTTCTGCAGAACTTCTCAACCACCATTTTGCGTG
>CALBEY010000003.1 GCA_937888805.1 uncultured Burkholderiaceae bacterium | reverse complement strand
GGCAGCCGCTCGCGGTGATTGAAGCCATGAAAATGGAGCACACCATCAGCGCCCCCAATGACGGTGTGGTGCAAGCCTTACTTTTTGCGGTTGGCGATCAAGTTCAAGAAGGGGCGCCTCTACTCAAACTAATGGTCACTAAGGTATAGTGATTAGGCTCCTTTGACTCACGCGCGCTTTGAAACGCTTTTTGGCTTTGCCGCCACCAAACGCAACAACGACTAGCTGTCCTGTTTTTTCTGGTGACGTTTTTTAAGATCTCGACAATCCACAATCCCTAGCCTTTGTCGGGGGTCTTCGGTGGCACTAAAAATGCGGTGTTTTTGTATTTTTTGTGTTGCCGTGGTGGGAATACTGTCCAAAAATAAAATCCATCCTGGCGCCTTGTAATAAGCAAGCGCTTGGTAACAATGGTTAAAAAGTGTCCATGCCATGTCTTTTTGAGTGGTAGCCGTTAAATCGCCCACTTCTTTTGGGATGGTGTCGCTTAACACCACGCACGCCAGAACCTCTTGCTCACGTATCTCATCAGCAACTGGCAGCACCGCAACAGTTTTTACCCAAGGATGCGTTTGTAAAACCGCTTCGACCTGCGCCGCTGATATGTTCTCACCTGATCGACGAATGATATGTTTGTCCCGATCAAAAAAGTGAATCATGCCATCTGGGTCTTGAACCACAATATCACCGGTGTGAAACCAACCATTACGCCAAGCATGGGCAGTGGCGGCCTCATCATCGAGATAACCCAAAAAGAAATCTTGCCGTGGTGTTTGTGCTGAGTGCCGAATCAGCATTTCGCCGGGCGTGCCACTAGGCACCACTTGATCATGACCATCAACCACCTTAACGTCCACGCCGGGACGGGGCCGCCCAAACGCACGCGTGCCAACTTGGCGAGGCGGCTCGCAATCAACCAAGGTTCTAACCATTTCGGTCATTCCCCAGATTTCAAGCAATGGAATGCCAAATCGTGCCTCAAACACAGCGTGTAATTGCGGTTCAACACCCGCCCCAAAACCAAACCGAACCCCGTGCTCTTGATCGTTTTGGTCTGCCGGTTGGGCCAATAGCAATGGGATGATGATGCCAAGGTAGTGGACAATGGTCGCATCCGATTGACGAACCTCTTCCCACCAACGTGTCGGCTGGAACCGATCGGTTTGTATTTGACAATTACCCGTCAACATCATGCAGTAAAACGACAGAATGGATGCGTTAACGTGAAACAGTGGCAGCGGGTTGTAGAGACGTTCTTGGGTAAGCCTAATCGCTGCCAATCCACCGAGTCGGGCATACCACGCCCCTGAGGCCAACTCGTAACGGTGTGAGAGGATGCATCCTTTGGGGCTTCCCGTTGTGCCTGAGGTATACAAAATGCTCGCGGGTGTTTCGCCATCGATGGTTTGTGTCAAGGCCGCTCTCGTGGGTGCTCTGAGACCAGTGCCAACATCTTGAATAGCCATCACTGGTGGGCACCACGTTGTGTGTTCAAGTGCATCATTGATGCCAGCACACAAATGCGGTAATGCCATGATCAAATCAACTTTTGAGTGATCGATTAAATAGGCGAGCTCTTGCAGCCGATAGTCGGGGTTAACAGGCACGCAACACACGCCCAAAGCATTTAGTGCCAGTTTGTGCCACACATGATCAGGGCGATTCTCTAGCGACAACGCCACCCGATGGCCATGACCGAAACCCGCTTGATCATAGACTTGCATGAGTGAACGAACTTGCGCCGCCACCTCGGCATAGGTCAGCTCAAGGCCCTGCGCGGCGTAGGAGCGACTCTGATTAACCGGTACAGCCAAGAACGAATGATCACCGAAGCGCCTGGCCGCCTCAAAAAAAGCCGCACCGATGGTGGGATACTGATTAATATCAATCACATTTTTTCCTCCTCGCTTTTAAAAGCCAGTGATGCTTTTAAAAGCGAACTCGTGTGATCTTAATCAAAGCCGACGAAGACGCCCTTACCCTCATTTTGTTGATCAAAGATCTGGTATGCCTGCTCGGCCTCGTTTAGCGACCAACGATGCGTAAACAACTGATCAACATCAACCTTTCGGTCGGCGACAAACCGCGCACAGTCGGCTTGACCGTGCGTAGAAAACGTCCATGAGCCAATCAGCGTCACTTGTCTGCGCAGCAAATCTGGACTGACATTCAGTGTCATGTCACCCCCCTCGCCAACCAAGCAGGCTTTGCCCCAGGTGCGCACACACTGCACAGCTTGGCTGCGCGCTTGCGGCGATGAGGACGCATCCAAAGAGGCGTGTGCGCCCAAACCACGGGTGAGCGTTTTAATGGCCTGAACCGCATCATCCTCGGCCGGGTTGATGACGTGATCGGCACCAAATGCTTTTGCTCTCTCAAGCCTTGCGGGACTCACATCCAATGCGATGACCTGCGCCCCCATGGCTTTGGCCAGCTGAGTGGCTGAGAGACCCACTGGCCCTTGACCAAAAATGGCGATCGTGTGCTCGCCTGCCAGATCCAGGCGCTTGAGTGCGCCCCAAGCTGTTCCAGTCCCGCAAGCAATGGCCGCTCCCGTCTCAAAACTCAACTCTTCGGGCAGCTCGACCAACGTAGTGGCCGGGCACTTCATATAGCGCGCGTGCGCACCGTGTCCGGTAAGGCCATAAACCTTATCAACACCGTCAACACAAAGTTGCATCCAACCCGTGGCGCAATGGGGACAGAATCCGCAACCTTTGTAGTGATGGACCATCACGCGCTGTCCAATGTAAGCCTGGCCAGCTTGCACATTCTTGCCCAAAGCCACGACCACGCCGCAGGGCTCATGACCGGCAATCACGGGGGTCGGATTTTTAAACCCCAGTTCGCGCGCCGCTTGTCCGGGTGCGGCTCGATAGAATTTCAGGTCACTGCCACACATCCCCGACGCTTTGATTTCCAACACCACCTCATCAGGGCCGGGCGTGGGATCTCCAAAATCCTGAAACGCCAATTGTCTGTTACCAGCAAATACGACGCCTTTCATACTGCCTCCTATTGATGCTTCTTATGTTGTCTCTTTGGTTGTTTTTTCAGTTAGGGGTTAACTCAACATGAGTGGATGACTCGAAATGCTTTATGAAAAAACACGTTTTATGGCTTTACTAAAATCACAAATCACGTGCGAATCGCATGCGCAACATTCATACTTTTAAAAACCAATCGGACCAACTTAAAGAAACCTCTTGACGGTGCGCAAGGCATTTATTACCAAATAAAATCAACAACTTAAAAAATATTCAGCCAACAGTAAATATATTTTCCCGTTAAAACGCTCATTTGGATTTGATTGACATCTGGCTCACACCATCGCTGGACACTAAGACATTTCTTACTGACAATAGCAGTGAGTACGCCAAA
>CALBEY010000002.1 GCA_937888805.1 uncultured Burkholderiaceae bacterium | reverse complement strand
TAAGCGGGGGTTTGGCTTTTACAGCGTCTGAAATACACTCTAAAACTTATGCGGCCTTTTTATGGTGAAAAATCATGAGTGATACTCAATCCACACCCCCCTCATCCAACCCGCCTTTAAAAACAGTTTGCTTGGCAGCCTATGGGTTGTTTGCCCTTGGTTTTTTAACGTCTGGCGTGTTTGCATTTGCAACGCTAGCCGCTGTCATTATCGTGTATGTCAAACGGCCAGACGCCGCAGGTACCATCTATGCATCGCATCTTGATTGGTTGATGTCGACATTTCTTTGGTCATTACTGTGGTTGGCACTGAGCTTCTTGTTGACGTTCATCTTGATCGGATGGCTCGGGATCATATTGACTGTGGCGTGGGTGCTATATCGATTAATTCGAGGATTCCTTCTGCTCGTTGATGGCAAGCCAATTGGTAATTAATTGTTTTGCATAGGCAGGCATAAAAAAGGCAGCTTCAGCTGCCTTTTTTATTATCAACGACCACGACTTAATGACCAGTCGGCTCTACTTCAAATGACCACTAACGATTTTGGTCAATTCAAACATCGACACTTGGTCTTTCTCAAACAAGGGTCGTAGTTTGGCATCGGCATTGATATTACGACGGTTGGCTGGGTCTTGTAAGTCGTGTTTTTTGATGTATTCCCAAATCTTCTTGGTGACTTCAGTACGTGGAAGTGGGTCCGCACCGATCACAGCAGCCAGAGTTGGGCTTGGTGTGAGGGGCTTCATGAAGGCAGCGTTGGGTTTGCGGGCGGTTTTTGTGGCTGTGGCCATTCAGATTCTCCTTGTTGCCTACGCATAATAAAAAATCGAACTGTCGATCCGGGCTCATTGAAGCCCGCAATGACGTTCAAAGACTGTAACAAAGATGCCTGCCTAGTAAACTATTGGCAACTTCACGTTTTCCCTAGGTAACAAGCCATGCTAGCACGAAGTCCACTGAGTACGATTTATAAATTTCAAGACGAAATGATTGCCCTGCGTCGCGATCTGCATGCCAATCCTGAGATTGGCTTCAAAGAAAAACGAACAAGCTCAATTGTTGCTGGCGCACTTTTGGCTTTGGGTATCGAGGTGCATAGGAATGTTGGAGGCACTGGTGTGGTTGGTGTCTTGCGCGGCAAGCAGTGCAACTCGGGCTTAAGCATTGGTTTGAGGGCTGATATGGATGCCTTGCCAATGTGCGAAGACAGTGGATTGTCTTATGCCTCTCAACATGACGGTTTGATGCATGCCTGTGGCCATGATGGTCACACGACTATCTTGTTGGCTGCTGCAAAATACCTCGCACAAACGCGAGACTTTAACGGCCAAGTTGTTTTTATATTTCAACCGGCTGAAGAAGGACTGGGTGGTGCCCAAGCCATGATTGAGGATGGGTTATTTGAGCGGTTCCATTGTGACGCTATCTATGCACTACACAACTGGCCAGCATTACCCGCTGGTAGGGTCGGCATTAACCCGGGGCACATGATGGCGGCGTCTGATCGGTTTGAGATTTTGGTTCAAGGCAAAGGTGGGCATGGTGCCCATCCGTATCAAACGATTGATCCTATTTTGGTGGGGGCCCACATTGTGACGGCACTGCAGAGCATTGTTTCACGCACTGTAAACCCGCATGACAGTGCTGTCATCTCGGTGGGCTCCTTAATCGCTGGCAATCCAAATGCCATGAGTGTTATTCCAGATCAAGCCCGCTTGGTTGGCACGGTTCGAACTTTTAGGGACGCTGTGCAAAAAACGATCGAAGAACACATGCAAGTCATGGTGCAAAATGTGGCGTCTGCGTTTGGTGCAACGGCCGAATTAAAGTATCAGAAGCTTTACGCACCGACTATAAACAACCCTGAGTGCGCGCAGCGGGTGGTGAACGTTGCAACGGACTTATTTGGAGCTGAGAACGTCGTGTCGGATTTGACGCCTTCGATGGGATCAGAGGATTTTTCTTTCATGTTACAACACCGACCAGGGGCTTACTTCAGGCTTGGTCAAGGTGGCGCTGATCAAGGCCGGTTGTTACACAACCCCCAATATGATTTTAATGATGCCGTTATCCCACTAGGCGCAACTTTGTTTGCTCGACTGGTCGAAACGGAAATGCTTATTGAGCCAAACCTTAACGACTTGGAGAAAAGCGGTGACACAACAAACCTTAACCATCACCACACCTGACGATTGGCACTTACACCTCAGAGACGGTGACGCGCTTAAAGCAGTGGTTGGGGACACGGTTAATCAGTTTAGGCGGGCTATTGTGATGCCGAACCTACGCCCACCTGTGACCACCGTTGCGATGGCTAAAAAGTATCGGGAAGAGATATTACAAGCGGTCGCCGCCAACGGTTTGAGTGACAGAGGGTTTGAGCCACTGATGACCCTGTATTTAACGGATAACACCTCTGCCGCTGATATTGAGGCTGCCGCGCAGTCTTCGTTTGTTCACGCCGTCAAGCTTTACCCAGCGGGGGCCACGACCAATTCTGATTCTGGTGTGACCGACTTACTCGGGCGATGCCAAGTGGCGCTCGAGGCCATGCAGCGACACGGTGTGCCCTTGTTGATTCATGGTGAAGTCACAGACAGCCATGTTGATGTGTTTGACCGTGAAGCGGTTTTTATTGATCGCGTGATGCACCCTTTAAGAAAAGCGTATCCTGCGTTGAAAGTGGTATTCGAGCACATCACAACCAAAGAAGGTGTCGATTATGTGCGTGACGCCGATGGCCCAACGGCGGCCACCATCACCCCCCAGCATTTGCTCTACAACCGCAACGCCATGTTTACGGGTGGTATCAGACCACATTTTTACTGTTTGCCTATCTTGAAGCGTGAAGTACACCGCCAAGCGTTGGTTGATGCGGCCACGAGCGACAGCCCGCGCTTTTTCTTAGGGACAGACAGCGCACCGCATGCCAAGCACCTCAAGGAAATGGCCTGTGGCTGTGCGGGTTGCTACTCAGCACTTAATGCGCTCGAACTCTATGCGATGGTGTTTGACGAGGTTGGGCAACTCGGGCGCTTTGAAGCGTTTGCTAGCCACCGTGGACCTGACTTCTACGGCTTGCCAAGAAACAAGTCGACGATCACGCTGAAACGCGAGCCATTTAAGGTACCCGAACAAATTCCGTTTGGTGAATCAACACTGGTACCCTTGGCTGCGGGCGAGACCTTGCCTTGGTCTCTCGAACACCACGCTTAAGCTTTTTTGGTGTCGAGTGCTTCCCATCGGTCGTACAAGGTGCGTAACTGCCCGTCCAAGTCGTTGATATCAGCTTGGACCTGCCCAAGCTTGTCGCTGTCGCCCTGATAAAGTTCTGGTGAAGCTAACTGAATCACCAATGCGCTGTGTTGTGCTTCAAGTTGCTGGATTTTTTCAGGCAGAGCGGCGAGCTCCTTCTCTTCCCAGCTGCTCAAGCGTGATGTTTTGCGCTTATGCGCAGCAGCAGGATTGACGGCTGCTGACCCATTAGGCGTACTTTTGTCAGGGGATTGGCTCGTCGATTGTTTGGGGCGCTGCGATAACCAGTCCTCGTAACCGCCCACATAGGTGCCCCAGTGACCATGGCCTTCATAGGCAATGGTTTGCGTGACAACGTTGTCTAAGAAGGCCCGGTCGTGGCTGACCAACAATACCGTCCCTGAGAAATCTTGAAGTAAGACCTCAAGCAACTCAAGGGTTTCAATGTCCAGGTCATTGGTTGGCTCGTCAAGTACCAAGATGTTGGCTGGCCGAGCAAACAACCGCGCCAACAGTAAGCGAGCCCGTTCGCCGCCAGATAAGCTGCTCACGGGTGATTGCGCTCGCGCTGGGGCAAACAAGAAATCGCCCAAGTAGCTCATCACGTGTTTTTTTTCTTGACCGATTTCAACCCACTCGCTGCCGGGATTGATGACGTCGACCAAGGCGGCTGTTTCATCGAGCTGCTCACGCATCTGATCAAAATAGGCGACTTGTAAATTGGTGCCCAGCTTGATTTCGCCGGTGTCGGGTTGCAGCTTACCCAAGACGAGCTGCAGCAGTGTTGATTTGCCTGCCCCATTGGGGCCGATAACGCCGATCTTATCGCCACGCAAAATGGTGGTTGAGAAGTTCTGCAGAACAATTTTGTCGTCATACCCTTT
>CALBEY010000001.1 GCA_937888805.1 uncultured Burkholderiaceae bacterium | reverse complement strand
AAATATGATCGCATCGCCAGCGTTGGTATGTTTGAACATGTTGGTCGTAAGAACTTCAGGCAATACATGATCACGGCTCACCGGTGCTTAGCAGATGGTGGCCTGTTTTTACTTCACACCATTGGCAAAAACTTGCGTGACAGTATCCCAGACCCCTGGATCGATAAATACATCTTTCCCAACGGAGACCTGCCATCCTTGGGACAACTCGGTGACGCCTACGATGATCTCTTTATTGTCGAGGATATGCATAATTTTGGGGCTGACTACGACAAAACGCTCATGGCTTGGCACCAGAACTTTGAAAACGCCTGGCCGCGCTTCAAAGACCAGTTGGGTGAACGGTTCTACCGCATGTGGCGCTACTACCTGCTGTCATGTGCCGGTGCGTTCAGGGCCCGCGACATTCAACTCTGGCAATGGGTGCTAAGCAAAGAAGGGGTGCGCGGGGGCTATGAGCGCCCCTATCCCCTTCACACGACGGGTCAAGCCGCACAATAACCCCAGTAACGAGGCATCTCACAACCCCTTGGTTTTAGCGACTTTTTGGTACCCTACTCCCGAAAAGTCGCGACTTTTAGGGATTAGGGTATAAATAGTCGGATGAAACGATATTTAGACGGCCTAATCTTGACTGACCTGCACCGCAAAATGGTGATCGTGACCGGTCCGCGTCAGGTCGGGAAGACGACCCTCTCCAAGCAACTTTTACCCGCCTTTGAACGAGCCCAGTACCTGAACTGGGACGTCAGTGATGATCGTTCGGTCTTGACGCGCCAATCTTGGCGCTCTGACGCCCAACTGCTTGTTTTTGATGAAATACACAAAATGGCGCTTTGGAAAAATTGGCTTAAGGGTGTGTTTGATGGGCGTGCAAACAATCAAGCCATTTTGGTCACGGGCAGCGCGCGCATGGAAACCTTTCGTTATGCTGGCGACTCTATGGCGGGTCGGTTTTTTGCTTATCGGCTCCACCCATTCTCAGTTAAAGAGTGGTGTGATGCGTCAGGCACAGCACCCAAAGACGCGCTAAACCACTTGATTGAGCGCGGCGGATTTCCTGAAGCCTGTTTGGCTCAAAATAAAAACGATGCTGACCGATGGCGAACACTGTACTTGGACCGAATGGTGCGCGATGACATTTTAGAGTTTTCGCGGGTTCGAGAGGTCAACACCATGAGGGTCTTGGTTGAGCTTTTGCGCGACCGCGTAGGGTCACCCCTTTCGCTGGCCTCTTTGGCTCGGGACTTGGGTTCTTCCGCCAAAACAGTAAGCAGTTACTTGGAAATTCTTCAGGCACTTTTTATTGTTTTCACCGTGCGGCCTTGGCACCACAACATCGCCAGAGGTCTTTTGCAAACCCCAAAAGTTTATTTTTACGATACGGGACTGGTGCGCGGCAACCACGGGGTAAAGCTTGAGAATGCCTCAGCGGCCATGTTGCTCAAACACGTCCAGTTTTTGTATGACAGCCAAGGACGTGAGACTAAATTGCACTACGTGCGAACCAAAGACGGTGCCGCAGTGGATTTTGCCATCAGTGAAGATCAACGCCTGACACATTTAATCGAGTGCAAAGCCACCGACAGCACGCCGCATGCGGCGCTCAAGCGATTTGCAAAAGAACATCCAGACGCCATTGCCGTTCAAATGGTTGGTGATCTGCGCCAACCCCAAACCCGCGACGGTATTGAAATTATTGATGCCGCCACATGGCTCGCTGGACTAGCGGCTTGAGCCCTTGACTGCGCCCTTACCAAACTTTAAGACCAAGGAACTGGAGCAGCCATCGCCAACAAGCCAAGGTCGCTCTTATCAGCCGCAAGATAGCTTTTGCTTGAGTTGCTTGAGAGCACCTGGATTTGGTTAAACGGTGGGTGATCGGTGAAGCCCGTACGATGGCCAAACATGCCGCTCGCACAACACACGGTTGGCGTCAGGGGAATAGTTCAGAAAATAAGAACAGCGAGCCGCAACTCGATCCCACCGCGTGACTAACCCCAGTTTGTAAGGTATCGAGCCTCTGATTGAGCAAGGCAGTCGAAGGCGTGACCGAATCGGTCTTCCCACCCCTTTTCGAGATCTTGGTCATGATTACCCCACAAGTCAGATCAATGGCTGGTTCGATTTTTACTGATCAGGGACGACCAGTTTTGGATATTGCACCTTTAAGTGGATGCCGCAAGAAAAACACAAACAGGTAAAATTGATGTGCGTAGCGTTACAGGCTACAATCATTCATGATCAAAAGTTTTAGGCACAAAGGCATCGAACGGTTCTTTAAAACCGGATCTAGAGCAGGTATACAAGCAGTGCATGCCCCTAGGCTAGCTCGTCAGTTATCTGCTCTGCACGCTGCGAGGAGAGGCGAAGACATGAATCGTCCCGGATGGAATTGGCATTCATTAAAAGGCTCGCTTGCTGGACATTGGTCGGTCAGTGTCAATGGAAATTGGCGTTTGACTTTTACATTTGAAAACGATGATGCCGTGCTTGTCGATTACCAGGACTATCATTGAGGTACGTATGAATACCATGTTTAACCCCCCTCACCCAGGACTAACATTGCGCGATGACATTCTTCCTGCCCTGGAACTAACCGTAGGCGAAGCCGCATCGCAGTTGGGCGTTGACCGCACCACCTTGTCCAAGGTAGTGAATGGTCGTGCATCAATCAGTCCTGCAATGGCATTGCGAATAGAGCGTTGGCTTGGTCGAGATAACGGTGGTGCTGCCGAAGTCTGGCTAGACCAACAGACTGTCTACGACCTCTGGCACGCAAGGCAAGCTGCGAAATCCTCGAAAACACTATCGGGCGTCAAGGCGCTGCGACTGCAGCTAGCCTAATAAGAGGGGAAAAACCAAAAAGTCCAGCCAACTCTCGCTGACTGGGATATTCATTTTCTGGTGGGTCGGCCGGGACTCGAACCCGGGACCAACGGATCAAAAGGTGAGACGGCGAAAGTTACCGCCTACATTTCAATGAGTTAAATCATTCTTACCTCAGTGTGTAGCAAAGCGTATCAGCAAACAATAACTCAACCGTTAGATAACTCTTTGAAACGGGCCGCCATCTCACGTTTGCTCTTGCGCAGTAATTCTATCTCGAATGGTGTCAGCATCCGAGGTGTTTGTAAGGTATCGAGCCTCTGATTGAGTAAAGCAGTCGAAGGCGTGACCGAACCGGTCTTCCCACCAAATTTCGAGATCTTTGCCATGTTTACTCCGTAAATCCGTTAGTTGCTGCATTTCTACTGTAATTTTTGCCGAATATGGTTTACCAGTCAAGGAAGTTGCACCCAGCACCGTTGCACCCATATGCTCCAAGTAACCCCGCAAATTCGCCAAGGTTCCGCCTTGACCAATGAAGTCGTCAACTAAAAAATAGTCAGCACCCGCCTCTACTGGGCCATTGAATAGAGCCTGTCTCGCTAAGCGAGCAAATCCACTGGCACCGGTATGACCAACAATGTTGGTCTGAACGATAGAGGAATCCACAGGCAAGCAAAGCCGTTCACCAACTTCATCTGCTAGCGCTTCAGGTATCGCGTTCACGCCACTACGTTCTAACGCGTGGGCAGAAACCAAATACGGACGCTTATCACCAACAATTAATTGGATTTGACGCAATGCGTCTTCCACCAGCGTATCTTCAACCAAATGATAGGCCGCGTCTAAGTCTCCCGACTTAGCAAGTGCATATGCACTATGATGCTTCACCATACTTTCAGGCGAATGCAAAACCACTTCTGGAAATTGATGCCAGGGGCAACGGAAAGGTTTACCAGCCAAAAATCACTCCACAACTAACGAATCGAATCGATTGATACGTATGTGAATTATCGCAAAGTAAGCTCGAACATTGATGTCACATGGACAAATCAACCCCACCAAAAATCAAAATCCCAGCCAACTCTCGCTGACTGGGATTTTCATTTTCTGGTGGGTCGGCCGGGACTCGAACCCGGGACCAACGGATTAAAAGTCCGCTGCTCTACCAACTGAGCTACCGACCCCAAGCCCGCTATTATGACTTTGCAGAACTTGTCTGTCAAATCACTAGGCTAATGCCCTTAAAACACACCAACACCACCCTATCTTCACAGATTAGGCCAAGAACTTAATCCGAGCGCGCAATGCCTCTTGGTCAATCAAAACGTCTGTCAGCGCGCCATCAGGTGCCGCCACACCCACTAGCAGCGCACTGCCTGCCACGGGGGCTAACGTGTCGAGCTGAAACCGGCCTGGCTTTTGCTTGATGAAGCAGTCCTCATCAAAACACAAGCGATCGCCGCCAGCAGCAATCTCGTCGAATTCAAGGGATTTGGCGTCAAGCAACTGCTTGACTTCGGCATCGCCATTTGTGAGCTCGATGGCACGGATTTCATTTTTTTGGGGATCAATAAAAAACGCTTTCATTGGCTATTATGTCCAGATAAATTTTGATTGTTTGGGTTGGCTCAAGACCCACGCGAAGCCAAGTGTGCTGAAGCGATGTCAAACGTTAGCATGTTTAAACGACTACTTAGAACCGAATGCCATCTCGCGACGTACACATCCAAAATCGTACGCCATGCGGTAAGCTTTAAAACAAATAACGCACAAATGGTTAAGGAGATATCCCATGCAGAAAGAAGGTCGATTGGTCCTCGCTAGCCTCAAAGACAAAGTCTCAGCCCAAGAGTGGCAGGCCCGCGTTGACTTGGCTGCTTGCTACCGCTTGGTTGACTTTTATGGTCTCTCTGACATGGCTGCCAATCACATCTCAGCTCGGGTGCCCGGTGAGCATGGCACCTACCTCATTAACCCCTACGGCATGATGTACGAAGAAATCACCGCCTCTAGCCTCTTAAAGGTCGATCACGACGGGCATATTTTGACCTCGCCTGACTTCGGGGACTTGAAATACGGCATCAACCGAGCCGGCGCTGTGATCCACAGCGCCATCCATGAAGCCCGCGATGATGTCGGTTGCGTCATCCACACCCACAGCTGGGCTTCCATGGCGGTGTCGTCACTTGAATGTGGATTGCTGCCGCTCACTCAAACCGCCATGCGCTTTTTAAAGGTTCGCTATCACGACTATCAGGGCGTGGTGCTCGACGATAATGAGAAAGAATCCTTGGTGGCTGATTTGGGTACGTCAGAGGCGCTTATTTTGCGCAATCACGGCGCCTTAACTGTCGGTAGAACAGTTGCTGAGGCATTTAACTGGATGCACCGCTTGGAATTGGCGTGCCACTCACAGCTCGCTGCCATGGCTTGCAACACTTCCTTTTCTAAAGTGCCAGAGAGTGTTCTCGAGGAAACGTGGGATAACTATCAACCCGGTACCCGTCGGCCTTATGGTGTGATGGAATGGCCTGCACTACTCAGAAAACTGGATCGTATGGACCCAAGCTACAAAGAATAAAACTCAGGACCACCGGCCGTTAAACAATCACGACTGTCTCAACCAACTGATAGCCTACATTGCGAATGGCTTTAATCGCGGGCTTTTGGCAACCGACTTGGAGTAGTTTTTTTCTCAGGCGCGCCATATGCACTTCGAGCGTGGCCTTGCCTTTGGCATCAACCTCTTGGTCTAAAAGCTCAATCAGTCGATAGTATTCAATGCGTAGATTAGGTGCCAAACAAAGGCACTGCAGAATCATCGTTTCGGCTGAACCCAGCGACACGCGCTCGGTACCCACCAGCTCACGTGACTGCGCGTGAAATTGGATCCTCGGCTCAATCGCTGGAGCTGCCGTCTTTCGGCGACGCCAGCTGTTGATGGCGGCCACTAACTCTTCGCCTGATGAAGGCTTGGTGATATAAGCATCTGCCCCGCTTTCATAGCCCGCAATACGGTCGGCGCTGGCGTTTCTCGCTGTCATCATGATGATGTACAACTGTGGATAGATACCCCTTAGTCGCTTGGCGATACTTAAGCCATCTTCGTCGGGTAGATTTAAATCAAGCACCACCGCATCAAAGGTGTGTCGCGCCATCTGTTCATCGAGACCTGCCGCATCAGCGGCGCCACGCACAAGGTGTCCGTGCTGTGACAGATGGCTCTTTAAAATCTCTCTTAAATTATCATGGTCTTCGACAATTAAGATTTCGAGACTGGCATCCATAGTTCAAACCTTATTTGATTGTTTGCCGCTTGATATCGCAAGTCACCGCCTATCTTACCGGCAAATGATTTCGCCACAAACAAGCCAAGACCCGAGCCCGTGATTTTTCTGGCGCGCGGTGCTCTGTAATACTTGTCAAACATCTTGGCGGCATCTGGTGCACCAGCCGGTCCCGCAGTGTTGATGACCGTAAAGCTAATGCCTTCTCGGTCATCACGCGTTTGCGCTTGCACCAAAAGATCAATCGGCGACATTGGCGGCGAATACTTCAACGCATTGTCAATCAAATTTGTCAGCACAATTTGAAAGAGAGCCGGGTCAGTGGTAATCAACGCCAGCGCCACTGATTCGACATCACACTTGATTCTCTTTTGATAAAACCCCTTGAGTGCGGCGTCGGTCAAATCAATCACGGCGACCGTTTCTAAGCGCAACTCCTCACGGCCTTGGTCAGCCCGATCGGCTTGCACACAACGTTCAATGATTTGATCAATTTCTTCGATGCCATGCTTCACATGGTCACTTAACTGGCCTTCAGGCATCGGGGTTTTGGCGGCGTAGGCCATCACCGTCAATGGCGTGCGAATTTCATGCGTTAGCATCGCAAAAAACTCGTCTTGCTCTTGGCGCTTATTTTTTTCAAAGCTCGCCGATTGTTCAGCGGCAGCTAACGCACGCTGACGACTCTGCTCTAAAAAACGACCCCGTAAAAAAACGATCCCAGCCAGCGCACCCAAGGACACCACACTTTGAACAATACTTCTTCCCAAGGACGTTGAGGTTGGCTCTATCAAACCAAACGCAGGCAACGTTAGCAAAGCATAGACCCAAGATAAAACAAGGTAATAGCCCAGTAACCAATATTTAGACAACAAGGGCGTTTGATCTTCAGATGGCATGGGTTGTTTCACACCCACAAACAAAATAATACAAATCCAAATCAATCCTGCCAAAGCAAGCATTGCATTGATGGCCAACGCTTCGGTGGGGTGACCCCAAAAAAATAACAGCAAACCAGGCACGACGTAATACTGTGGCAACAGTAAAAGCTGGAACATCCAACGCGGGGGCTTGTATTCTGATATCAATTGGCGATGGAACAACATATAGGCTGCAGGCATCAGCATGACCAGCACCGAGTAGGCCGCATCACTAAATCCCACCGGCAAGTCGTCGGCAAAAAAGATTCGGTAGTAGCCCATGTAATTGGTCGCAAAGAAAAATGACACGACCATCGACAACAAAAAGGCGCCCACGACCCGGTCGGGACGCATAAAGAAGAGTAGCCCTCCCCAAAAAATGAAAAACAAAAGTAATGCCACGTCGATGCTATTGGTGATTTCCTGCTGGCGTTCAAGCCCTCTCATCACGACGTAAGGATAAACATCCACGCCGACCAACATGGTGCTGGTTGACTGCAAACGCAACCAAATGTCCCTTGGTTCGATCCCCTTGGGAATCACAAACCCATGGTTAAACGAACGCAATTCATCTAGCAACCAAGGGTGACGATCGCCCGTGATGCGCTCAGGGCGACTCAGCTCAAGTGGGTCATAAAGGCGAATATCGTTCAAATATGTGGGCCGCACTCGCAGCACCAGTTCATCAGGCCTCTGCCTAAATTGCCCAATGTCAAATCCACCGCTTCGGCTGGCTGATTGCACGGCTAATGCTGGGTTCACCCGAAGCTTGAGCCAAAACGCGCCACTGGTGTAACCCTTGGCCAAAATACCGGTATAGGGAGAGAAGTTTTTGTCTTGAACTTGCGCGAACGTCAATTCGCCAGTGGGGTCGACAAAGTAGGCTTGGGTCTGAATTAAATTGGTTGGGGTAGCAGCCATGGCCGAACCGGCCAGCCCCAGACCCAATAAAACGCCAAACAGGCAAACAATCAAACGGCTTAACGCGTACAGCGCCCGAGAACCGAGTCGACCGAGACTCATGGCGTGGGTGTTGTCTTAACGTGCTCGGGAGATGCGCACTTCGGCTCCCCTGCGTTTGACTTCTAAACCTTCCGACGGCAAGATCTTCAAGCCCTCTAGTCCCTTAATATAACTGGACCCCTGCATTTGCATGACGCGGATTTTATTGCGCATGACCACAGGGTTATGCACGGGCATACCGAACATCCAAACTTCATCAAGAATTCGAGCTGAATTAAATTCACTGGTGTTCGGCGCCACAGGGCCCAGGCAAAGCATGTGACCTTCGCGCCCAAAGACAGGTAAGCGGTCCAACTCAACATCCATTTCAAGTACGGCGCCACCTTCATAACGCCAACCGGTACTTAAATCCCACCACGCATCACCGGCCGGCAAATACACTTGGGTCAGTCGACCCGGCTTGGTCAATGGTGCCACCAATAAAGCGGGTCCCAGCATGTATTGTGAGTCCCAACGATGGGCCTCTTGATCATTGGCAAAGCACATGGCCATCGAACGCTGTACTGGCAAACCGGTACGCCCAGCGTCTTCAACGGCACCCAAAATGTAGGGTATCAATCGATAACGCCACTGCATCCACTGTGCAAAACACTCGCGCGAAGCGTCATCCCATTGAGGTGACTCGAGCTCGGCCAAGTTTTCAAATTGCATGTTGCCAGAAAAAACCGTCATGGCCAGCCAGCGAAGGTACAACTCGGTGTCAAGACTCGCAGGCTCGCCCGCTTGGCTGCCAACCGCATGCATCTGAAGCGGCACGCCGCTTGCACCCACTGACAGTGCTGCGGCAATCGTCTGTCGCAAGCCGTCCCAAGTTGGCTCAACCAAGACGGGCGCCTGCCACGGATAGCGTTGGGCAGCTGGCGTTAAATCGCTTGTGAGCACGACCCCTTCTGGGGGTACTTTGTGACCGGCGCACGCTTCGTAAAGCGACTGACGAACCAACATGGGATAAAGGGCCTGCAACCGTGATCCCGTCTCACCACCACGCGAGGTCACAGCTGCTGGGATTTCAAAGGGCACATCACAACGAACGGCACTGATGCCATCTTCAGCCAACTGTCGGTGTCTTTCCACCCAATGCTGATAAATGTCTTTATAGGTTAAATCGAGCAAGCCAAAATCTTTGCCACCGGTTGCTTCATTGCCCTTGAATACACAGGCATCACCGCTTTCATGCGCGAGTAGCCAACCCCGGTCCTCAAGCTCTTCAAAAGTGTTGGTGCCAACTTCAATGGCAGGTAAGGTTGTTAAGCAAACCTGAATCGAGCGTTTGGCGAATAATTCCAAAACTTGTTTGGGATCAGGAAATCGGGTGCTGTCCCACTCAATGGCCAGCTTTGCATCTTGGAATCGCCACGCCATCGGCGATAGAAGCATAACCGTGTCTATACACACACCGCGTGCGCGAACCTGCTCGACCTTCTCGAGCAGTTCGGTCAGCGTGCAATTTGGAGGCTGCTTAAGCCACGCACCCAACGCCCAAAGCGAGGGTTGACCGGCGCGCCCGGTCAGGGCGGTGTACTGATTGAGCATTTCGCAAGGGTCGCCGGCCAAAATGAATAGGTCCAGCGCTTGCGCTTGGGCGTGGATTTCATAGGTAGATGATTCCGAGTGCGCCACGTCGTGGTCGACACGACCCAAGGTATTGACATAAATACCCCACCCGGACGGGCTCCAAGCAAAAGGCAAAGCTCGGTGCTTGGGGTCGTCGGAAACGACGTACTCGCCACGACGGTTCAAGTCCGTCAATGTCTGACCCAAGCCATAAACAGATTCATCGGCTTTGAGTTGGAAACCAAATGACCAGTGTTGCTCTTCGTTGCTGATACCGTCCTCAGTCAGCGCGAGCAACACATGCTCGCCGCGCATCACCGATAAACCAAAAGGGGCTTGACCAACAACCAAGGCCGTATCGGCTTGCGCCAACCGCCAACCCATGTTGCCCGGTAACGCCTCGGTCTCGATTTCAAAAATGGCTTCTGGCCGCGCCACTAAGAGATCCGCATGCAACTTTGCACGTCCACTCATGGGCGAGTCGGTCGCCACGCTCGCCTCAGCGCCGAACCGGATGCGGTACATGCCAGGCGCATGCGGCTCAATCACGAGCCTCGTGCCTGAGCCAGCATCAAAAATCACTTTTGAGGGAGAGCTCTGAAGAAGTTTTAGTGATTCAAGATTCATGTGGGTTGCGCAAAGTTGGACAGCCAAACCTCTATTTTGACGGATTTAATCGTTTTTATAAACTCCGAAGGCAAATTAAATCGTATTTAACCCCTTGGCGAGCCTCAAATTTCCTAGAAAATAGGGGCTAAATACCCGGCAATAGGCGATTTAAGAGCGATTTTTGCAATGCCAGCGGCACACCCTCTATGGCGTCAGCAACCAGTTCCGCCCCCAAAACAGACCACGTTAAGCCCCTGGATGCACCCGCTGTTTGCATCCAAAGGCCTTCGCAGCCAGCACTTGCCAATGGCCCAAGGGCGGGCAAGCGGCCAGGCAAGACCGCCCGAAACCCAGCCCAACCAGGTAGGTCGTCAGCTTGCAAGCGATCCGCCAGCGACGGCATATTCAGTAACGCTGCGGCCCTCTGGATGTTGGTTTGACGGCCCTCTGGCGTGCACTGCGTTTGACTGCGCTCACGCTCATAAGTCCCACCAGAAACGCACCAACCGTCCACAGCCGGTAAGACGTAACCATCGCCGCCAACAATACAAACCGGCCCACCCCCAAGCGCCTGAGCTGGCAAACAAGTCACCTCCCCAGCCAGTTGATGCAAACCTGTCAACCGAAACTTAGTACCGACGTCGTCAATCGGCCACAACGTTGATCGCTGCAACAATACGTTGGTGTCGGCAGCATTGGCCATGATCACCAACGGGGCTTGTGCCAAAACCTGTGCCGAACCATCGATGACTTGCCAAATACCGGCCTGGCGACGCAAGCGATTGGCGTGGCCTGCCATCACATTGACACCAGGCATTTGCGCCAAAACCTCAAGCAAGCGCGCCACTTGTATCAGCCAGCCACCGGGCATCCAAAGTCCACCGCGAGCAAGCGTCATACCCGCGGCATCACTGGCGTCTTGCGCGTTAACCCAGCAAGCCCACTGTGGCATGGCAAACGCCTCGCTGACGGCCTGTAAGTCAACCCATCGCTTTTGCGTTTGCGGCCGTTGCAATTGCAACGCACCGCATCGCCGACCAATGACAGTCGGTAGCACCGCCCAAAACCGATCGGCTGCAAGCGCACCGGCCCGTGACAACTGCGATCGCTCGTTATCGTCACCAGACACCACCGGCGTCAACGCCGCTGCCAAGTGCGTCGCATGACGACTGTTGGGACCGGGTGGGTGCGGGTCTAAAACCTCGACCGTCCAACCGCGTGCCCCCAAAACAGCTGCCATCGTTAAACCACTGATACCCGCGCCAATGACCACCGCGCGGCGATTTGGTGCTGCCGCTTGATCACCTGTTTTTGGTTGTGCTTGCGTCCATGCCTGCAAAGGGTCTGAAACGGCTTTTGTTGCGCGGTTTGCTATTTGTTCAATAGCACCAACCGAAATCGGCTTCACAACAAAATCCGACACCGACAGCCATTGGGTTAAAGGATGTGCCAAGTGAGACAAGTGCGCCAACGAAGAACTGGCGAGATGGGCATCGACCATGACCCAGTCAGCGCCAAGCATCAATTCATTGACCAGTTGATGGGGGTCACCCAAACCGATGGTCAAGCTCACGGGTCGCAAGCCTCGCTTAGACCAACAGCGATGAATACCAGGCAACGGTGGTGGCCAGTGCGTGGGGGCAAACGTTAAATCGCTTGAGGCGATCATGGGATCCTGATCTGGCCATTGGTTGGGCCATTGTTCGGGCGCCCCCGCCCAAACCCAATGCAGTGCGGCCAGGCCCGGCGTCTTGACCCACTGGGCCAAGACTTGAGCCATGCGCGCGAGACTGGTCCTCGCATCTCCAGCGAGATCGAGACACACCAAAGGTTTATTGGCTCGAGCGTGCGCCACAAGCCATTCTTGCGCCCAGTCACCCTGTACCCATAAACCAAACTGCGAGCCTGAACCGCTTTGCATGGGACTTTCCTGTCTTTTGTGTTTTTTCTGACTCTTTGTTACTTTTTGGTGATCGGCTTTATTTTCTTTAATAAGCCTGTCATCACGCGAGTGCAAGCTATAAAGTATCAATGTGGGTACGATTCAATACAACCATCTCCCGCATTTTTTGACCCAACTTAAAAGCGACTATGTTTCCATTATCCGACTATCTTGATGCGGCCGTGCGTGCGGCTCACGCGGGTGCTGCCATTTTGCAGCAACATCGCACCTCGCCCAATGACTTGGTGATTGATCACAAAGGTCGCAATGACTTGGTTTCTCAGGCTGACCGAGAGTCAGAAGATGTGGTGATTGAAATGCTGCGTCAAGCCACGCCAAACATCGGCATCATCGGTGAAGAATCCGGCGGTGCGCGCGGTGCCGAACTGACGTGGTACATCGACCCGCTCGATGGCACAACCAATTACTTACATGGCGTGGAGCACTACGCCGTCTCAATTGGTTTGGTGGCACATGCTGGGGCCTCTGACGCCATGGGCAAGCCTTTGGCGGTTGACACACCGATTCTGGGTGTTATCTACGACCCCAACCGCGAAGAAATGTTCACTGGCATGCACGGCGTGGGCGCTTGGTGCAACGGTCACCGTATTCAAACCGCACGGATCGACAGCCTCGCTGAGGCCTTAATCGCCATCGGCATCCCCATGCGCGACTTCTCCTACATAGACCCTTATTTTGTGGCTTTGAAAGAAGTGCTCTTGCACAGCCGCGGTGTGCGACGACAAGGCTCGGCCGCACTTGATCTCGCTTGGGTGGCCTGTGGCCGTGTGAACGCCTACTGGGAACAAGGTATCCAGTCTTGGGATGTGGCCGCAGGCACCGTTATCGCCCGAGAGGCTGGGGCTTGGGTTAACGACCCTTACGACCCTGAAGCCAGCTGGCCAGAAAGTGGTCGGGTTTTGGCGGTCCCACCCGCACTCAAAGACGAGCTTCTGGGCTTGATACAGCCGCACATGGGGCCTGTGTTTAACCGCTGATTTTTAGAGGCGCTGTGCGCCGCAGCACTTAAACACCTGACTTCGTCGGCTCAATGAGCAAGCGCCTGAGGGTTTTACCGACAGTGTTTTTGGGCAGGCTATCGACAAAGACCACTGTTTTGGGGCGCTTGTACCCGGTCAATTGCTCGCGGCCCCAGACTTTCAGTGCTTGCTCGGTCAAACCATCGCCCACTGTCTGATCGACCACCGCAAAAAGTCGTATCGCATGCCCCGTAACATCGTCATCCACGCCCACAGCAGCACAATCCAGTACCGAGGGATGGGCCGCAAACACTTGATCAATTTCAGCGGGATAGACATTGAATCCAGACACCACGATCATGTCTTTTTTGCGATCAACCAGCTTGATAAAACCTTGTGCATCGCGCAACCCCAAGTCACCAGTCAATAAAAATCCGTCAGGTGTCATGGCCGCAGCCGTTGCCGCTGGCGCTCGCCAATAGCCCGGCATGACTTGCGGCCCTTTAACGGCGATTTCACCAACCTCACCATCCGGCACCGGTTGCTGGGCCTCGTCAACAATCAGAACGGTGGTTTGCGGTAGTGGCAAGCCCACTGTCGCTGAAAAAACCGTGCAATCGGTGGGGTTGGCACAAATCACGGGCGATGTCTCTGACATGCCATAGCCCTCAACGATGGTTTTACCAGTCAGTTCCTGCCACTTTTGCGCCACCGTGGGATGAACCGCCATGCCACCACCCAATGCAATCCGCAAACGTGAGAAATCGACTTGCCGAAAGGCGCTTTGGCGCACTAATGCAGCAAATAACGTGTTAACCGCTGGGAAAACGTGTGGTGACTCTTTTTTCCAGAGATCAATGAGTGCAGGTAAATCACGAGGATTGATCACCAAGACCACTCGCATGCCAGCGTGTAAGGCATACAGCGCGCACACTGTCATGGCAAAGACGTGATAAAGCGGCAAGGCCGTCAACATGGTGAGAGGATTGGGCATCACATCACGCAAAACGGGATTGGCGATATCTTCGACTTGCAAAATATTGGCCACCACGTTTCGATGCGTCAACATGGCGCCACGCGGGTCACCCGTCGTGCCACCGGTGTACTGCAAGATAGCCACATCCTCGGGCAGCAGCTCAGGAGGTGCAAACGAGGCTCGATGGCCTTCAGACAAAACGCTTTCAAAGGAGGATGCATTAAGCAGGCGCCAAGCAGGCACGCGTTTTTTGACGTGCTTGGCAACAAAGTTGATCAACCATCGTTTGGGGATCGGTTGCAGCGCCCCAGGTGATACCACCACGGTTGTTTTGGGTTGGCAGGCTGGATCCACTTTTTCTAGCACGTGCGCAAAGGACTCAAAAACCACGATCACATCCGCTTCACAGTCCTTGAGTTGTCCCTCGAGTTCGCGCGGCGTGTAGAGGGGGTTGACATTGACCACCAAGTGGCCTGAGCGCAAGGTCCCGAGCAAGCAAACCAAACTCGCCGCGACGTTCGGCAGCATAATGGCCACGCGTGATTTGGGTGCCAGTTCAAGCGATTGCAACCACGCCGCCCAGTCTCGTGAGAGGTGGTCTAGCTCACGGTACGTCATCTCGCGACCCATACTCACGCACGCCACACGGTCTGCGTGCGAGGTTAGGGTTTGATCTAGCAAATCCACCAAGGATGAATAGCTGTCGATTGATCTCACCTTTTGCTCCTGTTTTTGTGGTGCTGTTTGGTCTTTGAACTGCTTTTGCAACGATAATAAAGGTCATTTGATGATCGGCGGGAAATTCCATGAAACTACTAGAACCATTTCTTGACTGGCAAGATGACATCAAAGCGTGGCGTCGGGACATTCACGCACACCCAGAGCTCTCTTATGAAGAAGTTCGAACCGCTGACCGGGTTGCTGAGCGACTCACCGAGTGGGGCATCCCTATGCATCGTGGTTTGGGCGGCACGGGCGTGGTGGGCATCATTGAAGGCCGCCAACCCGGCTTGGGTGCGATCGGGTTGCGCGCCGACATGGACGCACTGCCTCTGCAAGAACAAAATACATTTGCCCACGCGAGCCAACATCCCGGGAAAATGCACGGCTGTGGCCATGACGGTCACACGGCCATGTTGCTCAATGCGGCGCATTATCTGTCACAACATCGCGATTTTGCAGGCACTGTCTATGTGATTTTTCAACCGGCCGAAGAAGGAGCAGCGGGTGCCAAACGCATGATTGAAGAAGGACTGTTTGAGAAGTTTCCCATGCAAGCTGTGTTCGGCATGCACAATTGGCCTGGCCTGCCCCTCGGTCACTTTGGTGTCACACCAGGCCCCATCATGGCATCAAGCAACGAATTTGTGATCGAGATCGAAGGCAAAGGTGCGCACGCCGGCATGCCACACTTGGGGCACGACCCCATTATGGCCGCGGTCAGCACAGCCCAGGCGTTGCAAACCATCATCAGCCGCAACCGACACCCACTTGAAGGCGGCGTGGTGAGCGTGACGCAAATACACGCTGGCAGCGCCATGAACGTGATTCCAGGGCTTGCCACACTCAAAGGCACCGTTCGCACGTTTACCAATGAAACGCTCGACATGATCGAGCAGCGCATGACGAGCATCGTCACACACACCGCGATGGCGATGGGTTGTGAAGGTCGGTTGACATTCAAACGCAACTACCCCGCCACCATTAACAGCGAAAAAGAGACCGCATTTTGTGTCGAGGTGATGACCAGCATCGTTGGCCAAACTCAAGTGGATGCCAAAGTGGTACCAACGATGGGTGCTGAGGATTTTGCCTTTATGCTTGAACAAGTGCCCGGCTGCTATGTCTGGATCGGCAATGGCATGGGTGAGCATCGTGACGCCGGTCACGGCTTAGGGCCTTGTATGCTGCATAACGGTTCTTACGACTTTAACGATGATTTATTGCCATTGGGCGCGACTTACTGGGTGCGCATCGTCGAACAATGGTTTACCAAAAATAGCTAAGGTATCGGACCGACGACCAAACAACGGGCGCTTGGCCAAAGCACTCACTGACATCAGCGGATTTTTTTATGGCAGAAGCTTCTAGTATCAACCCCGGCACCAATTCAAAAACTTTTCGTCGTTTAGACCCGGAAGACGCTCAGCTGGCACTGGCTCGCGTGCAAGAGCAGCTACGCCGACATGCTTTGGTCGAGCACATCGTCAGTCGACAACAAGAGGGCGATGACCGCGCCCCACTGGTTGAGGGGCTTTTGCATCGCCAGCACGAAAACGAGCTGCGCGCGCTCGTTAACGAACGACACCCCGCCGACATCGCCTTCATCTTGGAGTCACTGCCCAAAGCTGACCGACAGCTGATTTGGCAGTTGGTGAGAGCCGAGTTTGATGCGGAAGTGTTGCTCGAAGTGGCAGACTGGGTGCGCCAGTCGCTGATTGAAACCATGGACCGCGAGGACTTGCTCGCCGCCACTGAAAACATGGAAGCCGACGAGATCGCTGATTTGGTGGCGAATTTGCCCCCAGACGTGGTCGCCGAGGTTCAAAAAGGCCTGACGGTCAAAGAGCGTGCCCAACTGATCGAGGCCATGGGCTACCCCGAAGATAGCGTGGGTGGCATCATGGATTTTGAGATGGTTCGAGTTCGCGATGACGTCACCTTAGAGGTGGTGCTGCGTTACCTAAGACGACTGCCTGAACTGCCAGACCACACTGACCAAATATTTGTGGTGGACCGTACCGACCGCTTATTGGGTGTTTTGTCGCTATCAGCACTACTGGTCAATGATCCCGAAGTCATCGTGCACGATGTCATGAGCACCGATTACCTCACGCTAAACCCCCTTGATCAGGACGCTGAGGCCGCAGGCGCTTTCGAGCGATACGACTTGGTTTCGTCGCCGGTGATTGATGATCGCGGGCGATTAATCGGTCGCGTCACGATTGCCGACGTCGTTGACGTGATTAGAGAGGACTCTGACGAGCAAGCACTGTCACGGGCAGGTTTACAAGAAGAAGATATCTTCGGTCCGGTCAATATGGCCATCAGAAACCGAGCGCCCTGGCTGATGCTTAACCTCTGCACGGCTGGCATCGCCGCTTTTGTGGCGTCTCGCTTCGAGGACACGGTTAGTCACATCGTTGTATTGGCTTTCTTAATGTCGATTGTGGCAGGGCTTGGCGGCAACTCTGGTAATCAGACCATGACGATGATTATTCGCGCTTTAGCGGTTGGTCGGGTGACTGCACAGAACGCTTGGCAACTGATTAAGCGCGAATTGCTGGTGACGCTTTCCGTATCACTTTTGGGTAGCGCTGTCGCCGGCGGCTTCGCGTGGTGGATTTCGAATTCAATCCCCATTGCCTTGGTCATGGTCGCAGCGATGATTTTCAACATGCTGGTCGGCGCCATGGTGGGTGTGCTCGTACCCATGGTACGTTCCCGACTCGGTAAAGACCCCGCACTTGGCTCGTCTGTTTTGCTGACCTTTGCCACCGACTCGCTCGGGTTTTTTATCTTTCTGGGTTTAGCGACCCTGTTCTTGATCTGATACAGGTGCTTGGATCTCAATGGATTCATTGAGCCAAGCAACCAATAAGGTGTAGGTCACAGCCAGAACCACGGGTCCGATGAAAATGCCGATAAGCCCGAAGGTCAGTAAGCCACCAATCACGCCAATGAGTATCAGCATCAACGGCAGGTCAGCGCCCCGACGGATCAACCAAGGCCTTATAAAGTTATCCATGGTTATCACGACCAGGCTCCAAACGGCCAGGAAAATGGCCCATCCCGTGGACTCCCCCTGCCAAAACATCCAAATGACAGCGGGCACAAGAACGGGCGACGGCCCGACCTGAGCAATGCACAGCAGTAGCATCACGCCACCTAACAAAACGGCGTAGGGGATGCCCGCAAGCGCCAACCCGATGGTGCCAAAAAGCGTCTGCAGTAGCGCGGTCACGCCAACACCCAAAGCGACACTCCGAATGGCTTGAGCCGTCAACAAAATCGCCGACTCCCCACGTTCGCCGCCCAAGCGTCGACCAAACTGGCGCGCAAAGACCGCCGCTTTTTCACCCTGCAGATAGATCACCGCTGATATCAAGGTCATCAACACGAACTGCAAAATCAGACCGCCCACACCCGACAAAGAACCAAGCAACCACTGCCCGGCTTGGCTTAAATGCGGCAATGCATACTGCTTTAGCAAGTCCGCCGTGCCACTGGCGGCAATACCATTCCAAAATTGGGTCAAGGGTGTGCCGACAAGCGCGACATCATTGAGCCAGGTTGGCGCTGGCGGCAGAGATCCGCCAGCCAGTCCCTTTCCCATCTGCACCAAAGCATCGCTGTGCTGCACTGTTGTAGAAATCAAGAGGATCAGCGGCAGAATCAACAATAACAAGATACCCAGTGTCATCACCAACGCGGCCAACGCACGACGCCCACCAAAGGCTTTTTGCAGACCAATCAGCAAGGGCCACGTCGCCACAACAATTAACACAGACCAAACGCCTGCAGCCATGAATGGCAGCAATACCCAGCCTGAAAGTAAGGCAAGTGCGACAACCGCCGCGATGGACAGGACATAACGCATCACATCGGGGTTCTTATAAGATTGCATTTCACATCCCCTTATTGGCAAAACATTACAACGCATCATATCGTTTCAAATAAGGCGATAACGTAACATGGCAAAAACTGTTAATAGGCTGTCACTAGACTGTCACGGCCCAGACATAGAATACGGTTTGGTGTCCATTTTCATTCACTCATCTGTCCCGCGCCATGTCGAACACTGCAAACTCGTCAGATTTTCAGAAAAAAGCCCATGCTGATTTGATAGACAGCTATGACGAAGAGCTCGAAATGGAGCTCGACGATGACCGGCTTGATGAATTGATTCTAGCCGTGCCTTCTCAAGGCGCTGAAAACGAACATGGCATGGATCGTCGTTTGTATTTCAAGGAGTTGTTTCGTCTGCAAGGCGAATTGGTGAAATTACAAGATTGGGTTATTCACAAAAAGCTTAAAGTGGTGGTCTTGTTTGAAGGTCGCGATGCGGCAGGTAAGGGGGGTGCCATCAAACGCATCACCCAGCGCCTAAATCCACGTGTTTGTCGCGTTGCCGCATTACCCGCACCGAGCGAACGAGAAAAAACACAGTGGTACTTTCAACGCTATGTTAGCCACCTCCCGGCCGGTGGAGAAATGGTTTTGTTTGACCGCAGTTGGTACAACCGTGCAGGCGTCGAACGCGTCATGGGGTTTTGTAGCGACGATGACTACGAAGAGTTTTTCCGAACAGTCCCTGAATTTGAAAAAATGCTGGTCCGCTCAGGCATCATTTTGATTAAATATTGGTTTTCTATTACGGACGAAGAGCAACATCTTCGATTCACGATGCGCATCAAAGACCCGTTGAAACAGTGGAAATTAAGCCCCATGGATCTGGAGTCACGACGGCGTTGGGAAAGCTACACCGCGGCCAAAGAAACGATGCTTGAGCGCAGTAACATCGCCGAAGCCCCTTGGTGGATTGTTGAGGGCAATGACAAAAAAAGAGCCCGCTTAAATTGCATGGCCCACCTGCTTGAGCAGATCCCCTACCAAACGGTTGAACACCCCACGGTTATTCTGCCAGAGCGGGTGCATAACCCAGACTACCACCGCCATCCCGTCCCGAGCCAGATGATCATTGCCGACCGGTATGCGTCTTAACCACTGAGCCCGACAAACAGCCTAACCATGACGCGAAGTCAGTCAAATCAGTGAAATTGACTTAAAAAAGGCCTCTTAGCGTGTACATTCTCATAGAAGAATAGACATAACTTCTGGAGATGTCACGATGCATTCGGTCAAAAATATAGCGAGCCTGCCCGCCGAGCACGGCTACGTCAAAGGACTGGAAAAAAACGCAGCCAACCATGTCGCGTTTTCGCCGATTTGTTTTTTAGAGCGCAGCGCTTTGGTATTCCCGAAAAAGACAGCCATCATCCACGGTGCGCTGCGCCAGAACTGGTCGGATACGCTGAAGCGCTCACGCCAGCTCGCTAGCGGCCTGCAATCACTTGGCATACAAACGGGTGATACGGTGGCTGTCATGTTGCCAAACACGCCCCCCATGGTCGAGGCCCACTTTGGTGTGCCGATGTCTGGCGCCATACTGAATTGCTTAAATACCCGCCTTGATGCTAACAGCATTGCCTTCATGCTTAACCATGGCGAAGCAAAACTTGTGATTTTTGACAGCGAATTCGCCCCAGTCATGAAAGAGGCATTGGCGATTCTCAAACGCGAACATGGCCGCGAGCCAATGATTTTTGAGGCGCTGGACGAGGCATTTGTCGCGCCCGACCAAACCATGACCCAACGCACTTATGAGGCGCTTGTGGCCAGCGGTGACCCAAGTTTTGAGGTGATGTTGCCAGAAGATGAGTGGCAATCGATTTGCTTGAACTACACCTCGGGCACCACCGGGGACCCCAAAGGCGTGGTTTACAGCCACCGCGGTGCCGCCATGAACGCGATCTCGAACATCCTAGAGTGGGATATGCCCAAGCACCCCATCTACCTCTGGACGTTACCGCTGTTTCATTGCAACGGCTGGTGTTTCCCATGGTCAGTCGCAGCACGCGCAGGGGTTAATGTTTGCCTGCGCAAAATTGATGCCCAAACCATTTTCGACTTAATCCGTGAACATGGCGTCACACACTATTGTGCGGCACCGATTGTCCATGGCTTATTGGTCAACGCCCCTGATGCCATGAAAACCGGCCTGCCCGCTGGCGTTAAAGCAATGGTGGCCGGTGCAGCGCCGCCAGCGGCCATGATTGAAGGCATGGAAACCATGGGTTTTGAATTAACCCATGTTTATGGTTTGACCGAGGTTTATGGCCCAGCCGCGGTTTGCGTCAAACACGAAGATTGGGACACGCTCGATATTTCGGAACGCGCTCGCTTGAACTCACGTCAAGGCGTGCGTTACCACTTACAAGCCGACGTCAAAGTACTCGACCCTGAAACCATGGCCCCCGTGCCTTGGGACGGAGAAACCATGGGCGAAATCATGTTCCGTGGCAACATCACCATGAAGGGTTATTTGAAGAACCCTAAGGCCACAGACGCCGCTTTTGCGGGTGGTTGGTTTCACTCGGGAGACCTAGCCGTTCAATATCCTGACGGTTACGTCAAAATCAAAGACCGCAGCAAAGACATCATCATTTCTGGCGGTGAAAACATCTCGTCGATCGAAGTCGAAGACGTGCTCTACCGCCATCCCGCCGTTCTCGCGGCCGCGGTTGTGGCCAAACCCGACCCAAAATGGGGCGAGACGCCGTGCGCGTTTCTGGAGCTCAAGCCAGGGGTCAGTGTGACACCAGAAGAAATCATCTCTTTTTGCAAATTGCACATGGCCCACTTTAAAGTACCAAAGAACGTGATTTTCGGTGAAGTCCCCAAAACGTCGACGGGCAAGATTCAGAAGTTTGAGCTCAGAAAACATGCGAGTACGATTTAAGACGCAACGATTTCCACGACCATCACAGCATCCGGCGAGATCACATCATGGACGACCTACTGACAGAATCAGTACCGCAAGCCGGCTTGCTCAAACTGACCTTGAACCGGCCATTGGCCTTTAACGCCTTATCTGAGTCGTTGCTCGCCGCGCTTAAAGAGCGCTTAGAACAGATTGCCCAAGACCGTAACATCCGGGTCGTGATTTTGGCCGCGCAAGGCAAAGCGTATTGCGCTGGACACGATCTCAAAGAGATGCGTGCCCAGCCCAGCCTGAACTACTATCAAACACTCTTTGCACAGTGCAGTGAGGTGATGCTGGCGGTGCAGCGTTTGCCTCAACCGGTGATTGCACAAGTTCAAGGCGTGGCGACGGCAGCCGGCTGTCAATTGGTTGCCATGTGCGATTTGGCAATAGCCGCTGATGAAGCACGGTTTGCGGTTTCCGGGGTCAACTTGGGGCTCTTTTGTGCCACACCCTCCGTGGCCTTGAGCCGAAATATTTCGCGCAAACAGGCCATGTACATGCTGCTAACAGGTGATTTCATCAGTGCGCGGCAAGCCCAAGACTGGGGTTTGATCAACGAAGTGGTGCCAAGAGATCAGCTCGATGTCGCCACCCTGGCATTGGCTCAAAAAATACTGACCAAACCATCACCCGCTTTGCAACTGGGTAAAAAATTGTTTTACCAACAAATCGAAGCCAACATTTCGCAAGCCTATGAATTAGCCGCACAAACCATGGCCTGCAATATGATGGACGAATCGGCACTTGAAGGCGTTCAGGCGTTTATAGACAAACGCTCGCCGAACTGGCGTTAAAACGCTGCCGCACCGAAATAAAATGCTCGTGAGGCTCACATGGCTGTTGATTACCTAGCACCAACCAAAGACATGGCTTTTTTGATAAAGCACGTCATCGATTTACCCACCATCATCACACTACCAGGCTACGACGCGTGTTCAGAAGACGTGATTGACGCCATATTGGACGAGGCAGGTAAGTTCGCCAACGGCGTGATTTCGCCCCTGAATACAGTCTCTGACAACAAGCCGCCAGCACTGAGCAACGATCACCGTGTGACGACATCACCGGGCTTTACAGCGGCTTACACACAATATGTTCAGGCCGGTTGGAATAGCCTGTCAGGCAGCCCCGAATTCGAAGGCCAGGGCCTTCCTGAGCTTCTGGCCACGGCCACCAATGAAATGTGGCATAGCGCCAGCATGTCCTTTGCCCTGTGCCCGATGCTCACAGCCGGTGCCATTCACGCCATCGAATATCACGGCAACGAACATCAAAAGGCCACCTTTTTACCCAAACTGGTGTCCGGTGAGTGGTCCGGCACCATGAACCTGACTGAACCCCAAGCGGGCTCTGATCTGGCTGCCGTCACCACCAAAGCACAACCCGACGGCGAGCACTACCGGCTCTCAGGGGTAAAGATCTACATCACCTATGGCGAACATGATTTAACCGAGAACATCATCCATTTGGTGTTGGCACGCTTACCGGATGCACCCAAGGGCGTCAAAGGTATCTCACTTTTTATCGTGCCCAAACACCTTGTCAATGCTGATGGCAGCCTAGGTGCGCGCAATGACCTCAAGTGCCTTTCGCTTGAACACAAGCTCGGGATTCACGGCAGCCCGACTGCGGTGATGAGCTATGGGGAGAAAGAAGGGGCGATTGCCTACTTGGTGGGACAACCCAATGAAGGCTTATCGTATATGTTCACCATGATGAACCATGCCCGTCTGAATGTGGGTTTACAGGGCGTGGCTGTGGCTGAACGCGCACTTCAGCAAGCCATTTGGTATGCCTACGATCGCGTTCAAGGCAAAACCCTCCTTGAGTCCGAACAAACCCCAAGCCCCATCGCTTTTCATCCAGATGTTCGGCGCTTGTTGGCCAGTATGCAGTGCCGCACACAAGCGATGCGGGCTTTGGCGTATGAGGCGGCCGCACAACTTGACATCGCCACCCACCACGCTGACCCTCAGACAGCACGGCGCTCACAAGCGCGGGTCGACCTACTGATTCCCGTGGTCAAAGGTTGGTCTACGGAGCAATCGATTGACATTGCTTCCATGGGCATTCAAATTCACGGTGGCATGGGCTATGTTGAAGAAACGGGTGCTGCCCAGCACCTTCGCGACGCGCGAATCACCACCATCTACGAAGGCACCACCGCCATCCAAGCCAACGACTTTCTGGGGCGTAAGGTTTTGCGTGACGGGGGACACGCCATTGGTTTGTTAATCGAGGACATCAATCAAATCAGCCACACCCTGATGGGGTATGGCGATGCTGACTTGCAACGCCTAGGGCAACAACTCAATGAGGGCGCACGCATACTGCGTCAAGTGATTGACTGGGCAGTGGCTCAGGACAAAAGCGAACTCGCGGGCACTTATTTTGGTTCGGTACCGCTTCTGATGCTAGCGGGTGATGTCTTGGGTGGCTGGATGCTGGCACGCAGTGTAATGGCCTGTGAAGCGCAGCCCAGCGCCATTGATGCAGACTTCGCAAATGCCAAAAAACATGCGGCCTTGCTTTACAGTGACATGGTTTTGATGCCCGGTCTGGGACGTGCCCATTTGATTCAAAACGGCTCAAAAGCATTACGCGCGGCACTCAACCTTTAGGCCTGTGAGGCTTGACCAGAGGGTTGGTCTGACGACTGGGCACAGAGATCGATTAAACGACAATTTGTTTGTCATTTAAAGGTGCTAAAAATCAATATTGATTTGAACTGCCCCCAACCTAGGTGTCCACACAATCATGAAACTCGTCACTTGGAACACGCAGTGGTGCAAAGGCCTAGACGGTCTGGTAAGCCCGCAACGTATCGTTAAAGAGGCACTCAAATTGGCGGATTTTGATGTGCTTTGCCTTCAAGAAATCGCTGTCAATTACCCCTCACTGACCGGCGACAGCCCGCTGGATCAACCACAGGCCATCGCCTCACTGTTGCCAGGCTTCGAAGTTGTTTTTGGGGCAGCCATTGATGAGCGGCCAAACGGCAGGTCGCAGCAGTTTGGCACACTGATTGCCTCTCGACTACCCATCTTGCAAGTACAAAAATGGATGTTGCCCTCGCCTTGCGAAACTGGCGCCTCTCATGCTTGGATGCCACGAGTTTGCACAGTCTGCACCGTCGCCGCACCATGGGGCCCTGTTCGTGTCATGACCACGCACCTCGAATACCACAGCCAGCCTCAAAGACTTGTACAGGCACAAGCGCTAAGACATTGGCACGAGGAGTCATGCGCACAAGCCCTCAATTGTCGACCCATGTTTGTGGATGAAGCAGGCACCCCGTACCAGACCAAACCACACACAATGGACGCCATTCTTTGTGGTGACTTTAATTTTGAATCAGACAGTGACGAGTATCGTTACCTCACTGACCATACTAGGACGCATGCCATGTCTGACAGCTGGACCATTGCACAGACTGGTCAGCCCCACCCACCCACTTTTCGGCTCTTTGACGACACCTATGGCCCCGATGCGGTGAGTTGTGACTTCGTCTTTGTGAGCGAATCACTGACCTCGCGGGTTCAATCGGTCGTGGTGGATACCCTGACACAAGCCTCAGATCACCAACCGGTCCTGATCGTACTCAGCGACTCAAGCCTTGCGAACCAATAGCAGTCTGGCAAACAGCTCGACACCTTTCACCCCTGCTATTTGTTAGGATGAAAGGTAACGTTAATTTAACGGCAGGTATGAGCAATGAGCAATTCAGCCGCACCACACCCAGTGGCACCATCTCGTGAAGACTTCGCGTACTTTGAAACCATCACGTTACGCTACGCCGACAATGATGTGAACGGACACGTCAATAACGCCCATTACTACGCATATTTCGACACGGCTGTTGAGGGTTTTTTAAGAGCCACAGCACTGAGAGGCGTGTTAGCTGGTGAGGTATTCACGCCAGTGGTAGCTTCAAGCTGTCGCTATTTCCAGGAAATCTCTTATCCGGGCGACGTGGTCTTAGGCGTCAAACTCGCGCGCATGGGTAAAACCAGTTTGACTTATGAAATCGCTATTTTTACGGCCGCCACCGGTCCGACAGCGGCGGCTTTGGGAACATTCACGACAGTGTGCACCAACAAAGAAAGCCGGCGCCCAACTGAAATTCCTACCGCTGTGCGAACCTACTTTAAGCAATCGCTTAGCCCCAATTAAACAATACAAATAGACCGCTTATACAACAAGCCTTCAGACAACCGTATGCCAATTATCCTGGGCTTTAATGCCACACAACCGATCAATGGCTTCGAGATCGAGGCTCCAGCAGGCTTGAGCAATCGCTAGCGCGCGCTCGTGGCCGACCACTGGGTCACAAATGGCGTGAAACTTGTGATTAAGTGCCGCATCATCCAACGGATTGTCCGGTTCACCATAAGGCTGTGGTTGCAAGTGGGTCAAGTGTCGACCATCACGCAATTCGAGCGTCACACTTGCTGATCGTTTGGCAGGATAATCCGCTTGTATTGTTTCAGACACTTCAACGCTGACACTCCCAGCCAATCGCGCAATTTCGGGGTTGGCTCTGGCTTGGCTACCAAATGCCATTAGATCGACTTGGTCGTAAACCAGTGCAGCGGCCACTGCATAAGGGATCGACATCTGCGCATCTAACAAACCATCATGGTGCTGGTGATCGTGTTTGGCGGCACCACGATGGGTTTGAACCGAAACTCGCATCACTTCACTTGCATCAAATGAATTTTGACTCTTCATGGCCAGTACAGCATCAATGGGCGCATGCAGGTGACGACAGCAAGGGTATGGTTTGACGTAAGTGTTGAGCATCTCATAAGTTGTGCCGAATCCTTGCAACACAGAATTGAGATCAGCTTTCCCGCCCGCGTAGGCTTTGAAGTATCCGTTGTCACCTTCAATGCCAGTTAACGGACCGTCAACCCCCGCGCGTGCCAGTTGGGCCACGATTAATCCGTCACGCGCACATTTACCAGGGTGCAAGCGCTTGGTCTCAGAGCCTTGGGCCAAAAACTCAAACAATCCACTGGAAAAAGACCCAGCCATACCTAGCGTCCACGACAGCTCTTGAACGGACAAGCCCAACAGCTTTCCCACCCCCACTGCGCTTGCAAAAACGCCGTTAATGCCTGTGTTGTGAAAGCCATTTTGCCAAGTATGAGGATGCCCAGCCCTGGCCAAGCGGCAACTCACCTCGTAAGCGGCAACGATTGCCAGCATGACCTCTTGCACACTGGATTTAGACGCTTGTGCCTGGGCCATGATCGCCGGCATGGCACAGGCGCCTGGGTGATAAGAGCCTGGCGTGTAGCCGTCGTCAATCTCCAAACCGTGAGCAGCCGTCCCATTGATAAACGCTGCCGTATGAGCCGCAAACCGATGCCCGCTGCCCACGACCCCAGCCGCTGAACCCGACTCCGTTTGTGCGAAGTAATTTTGAACGGCGCGGCTCGTGGGTGCGGTGCATCCCGCGATGACCGCACAGTGGTAATCAAGGACAATCCGCTTGACTTGGTGAACCACAGCTGACGGTAAGTTAACCAACTGTAGTGAATAAATCCAATCAGCCAAGGCCACAGTCAACGCTGGTTGCGCATCCGCTCTGGTTTGAGCCTTACTTGAATGGTCTAGGCTGGTTGTTTGTGTTGCCATGGTGGTTTTTCTCTAGCAAACGATCCGCATTTACTCGGCGCACGCAAGGTTTAAGCCGAGCTTGCGTCTTTTTGTTGATAGACCGCTCAAGATAAACTCAAAACTGACGTCGTGTCTATTCCCTTTCAAATTAAATAGACTTTTGGGTAAGATACGGTGGTTGATTTAAATGACTGTTGACAGTCGTAACAGCGGTGGTCTGACTCTGTTAGACAGCATTTCGAGGAAGATAAGTGAAAGTCATTGATCGGTCATATCAGGCCGCTTCCTTCAGCCCGTTGTCTTTAAAGTAAACCTCATCTGGTGTCTGCTTGGCAAGCGATTGATGCGTTCTCTTTGTGTTGTAAAACAAAAAGTAGTCTTTGATGCCCTCGCGTAATGCCGCCATTGATTCGTACGCCCTAAGATAAACGTTCTCGTACTTTACAGAGCGCCAGAGTCGTTCAACAAAAACATTATCTACCCAACGGCCTTTTCCATCCATACTGATCTGGATGCCGTTTTCTTTCAATACGTCAGTGAAGTCCTCGCTGGTAAATTGGGTGCCCTGATCAGTATTAAAAATCTCTGGCGTGCCATACCGACCAAGGGCCTCTTGAAGCGCTTCAATACAAATATCTGTTGTCAGCGTATTAGATATTCGCCAAGCCAAGACCTTGCGGCTCGCCCAGTCCATGGTGGCAACGAGGTATGCAAAGCCCTTGGCCATAGGAATTTAATTGATGTCGGTTGCCCAGACTTGGTTGGGGCGATCGATCACAAGATCTTTGAGCAAATAGGGATAAATCTTATGGCCTTTAAACGGAATGCTCGTTCTGGGGCCCGATACATTGCGTGGATGCCCATCTTGCGCATGAGACCGCGTACTCGGTCTCGGCACACGTTGATACCGCCTCTGGCCAGTTGATCTCTAATGCTTCGTGATCCCATCCACGGAAAGTCTAAATGCAACGCGTCAATCTTACGCATGAGCTCAAGCGATTTACTATGGACAGCCCTTTCTTTGTAATAAAAAGTCGACCGCTGCAAATCCAGCAATTCGCACTGGCGGCTTATCTTCAAGGCATGAGTGCGGTCAATCATCGCTTTGCGCTCGGCAATCCCGCCAAGCCGCCCGCGCTTTCGAAAAAGTCGACTTCTAGCGTCAATTGCCCGATCTAGGCATGTAAATCCTTCACCTCGTCCTCAGATACCGCGCCAATAGGTTCTTTGCCAAAGCTCGCCGCCATATTATCGATTGCCTGCTGGCGCCATTGCGAGATTTGGTTCGCATGCACTTCAAACTGTTCTGCTAACTCAGCGAGGGTCTTATCCCCGCGCAGCGCTGCTAAAACTACCTTGGCCTTGAAATCGGCTGTGTGATTCCTTCTGGGTCGTCTCATCATTACTCTGCTGGGCGCTCTGCGCCAAAAAGACCAATGACTTTTTATCACTTATCGGGCTGTCTAGTTTGGCCAGACCGGCTCTAACCGTGTTGCGGCTTGTATTAGCGCTTTAAACCAACATCGCCAACGTCACCTCTCCTAACTTGTGCCATTTAGTGCGGAATCTCGGTTTCTAGCACCCGGACTGGGTGTAGCTAAGTCATTGACACGTTTCTAAATTCAACGTAATTTAAGCAATCATAAAGATAGTTACTAAACTGATCGCTATATAAATTATTTATAAATTGGAGACATTAGAATGGATCGCAGAAAATTTATTCAGTCAGGTATAGCTTTAGGGACAACCGTAAGTGCCCCTGCCCTTGTGTTAGCTCAAAGCGCTTCAGCGAAATGGCCATCCCAACCCGTTCAACTCGTAGTAGCCTTCAGTCCTGGCGGATCAACTGACGTCACGGCACGCATCATTTCAGCGAAATTAATGGATATAATTGGTCAACGTATCGTGGTTTTAAATAAGCCTGGTGGTGGATCAAATATCGGCGCAGAATTTGCAGCAAAATCACCTGCAGACGGTTACACATTGTTTTTGGGTACTGTTTCCAATGCAATCAATATGACTCTCTATAAAAATCTCAGATACAACCTCTTGACAGATTTTGTCCCAATTTCAAGCACAACCTCCTCACCCGCATTATTAGTATGTTCGTCAAAACTACCTGTAAGGACAGTGCAGGAATTAATCAAACTTGCCAAGGAACGTCCAGGTAAAATGAACAATGCTTCATCAGGAGTGGGCACAATCCCACATCTTGCAGGTGAGCTGTTTAAAAACCGTTTTGGACTGGATATCACGCACATTGCATACAAAGGTGCTGCTGCCGCGCTGAACGACATCGCTAGCGGTGTGACAGACTTTGGTTTTACATCAGCGCTATCATCGATTCCTAGCATTCAAGCTGGGCGACTGACCCCGCTGGCAGTCGCCTCTTCGAAACGTCTGGCCCTGCTGCCTAATGTCCCCACCATGGCCGAAGCCGGTATTGTTGATTTTGAAATCACCTTTTGGAACGGCTTATTTGCACCAGCGGGTACTCCTCGAGAAATTATTGATCGACTTTCAGCTGCCTGCGCATCTATTGCAAATATGAAAGAGGTTGAGGAGATTTTCGCTGCACAGGCTTCCGTGGTGACCTCGAGTACCCCAGAAGAATATAAGGAATTTTTAACGGCAGAGATCAAAATGTGGGGAGATGTTGTGCGTCTCACAGGAGCCAGTGCAAATTAATACTTAAATCTTTTTTTACTTAGGGCGCAACGTGTCAATGACTTTGCTACACCTGGCTTCATAAACTCAGTGTGTATTTGGTTATTGTCAGGTTTGTTCCTTTTTTTCGGTTGGGGGGTTGATCCATACCGCGCTCGGCAGGGGTTTCTGGCAAGGTCGGACGCCTTTAAATCGATTGGGCATTGCGTTAAAAGCAGCATCTAGTGTCGCTTGTCTAGTGGCGAGCAAAGTTCGCGCTTGGCCATAGTGCACGCTGTGAGGGGTCATGTAACCGATGCCTGAATGACGGTGCTGATTGTTGTACCAAGCAAAGAAGGCTTGGCGGTGGCTTCTAGCATCCTCAAGGCTACCAAAGCGTTCCGGAAAGTCAGGACGGTATTTCATGGTCTTTAATTGCGACTCCGAGAAAGGGTTGTCGTCAGAGGTGTAGGGACGACTGTGGCTTTTGGCCACCTCAAGGTCGACCAATAAACTGGCGACTGGTTTGGACCGCATAGATGTGCCACGGTCTGCGTGCAGTGTGAGCATACCCGGCAACACGTCATACCGTGACACGGTTTCAGCAATGAGTTGCTTCGCTAGCTCAGCGCTCTCGCGAGGTGCAATCATCCAGCCTACGACGTACCGGTTAAAGATGTCCAAGATGACGTAAAGGTGAAAGCAAGTCCATTTGAATGGATCTTCGAGTTTGGTAAGGTGAGTAGACCACGGGAGTCGCACCCGCAACCTCTCGCATAACGGTACGTGAATGTCTCCGCTCATACCGCTCCCGTCAAGCAAACGCACCTTTCATTCCCTCGCGCCAGTGAACAAACAATCCTGGGTTACGCTTCATACACAGTTCAAGGAACGCTGTGGCATCGATCTTACTGCGCTTTAGCGATTTGAACTTTCGCGTAACCCACCGAACCAAAGACTTGTTCACGTAACGCACGATCGCATACGTCGCGGACCGAGTGTACTTGCCGTAGTACGCAAGCCAACCCCGCATGATCGGGTTTAGCCAGCCAGCAAGTTCAGCTAACGATAAATCCGTACGTTCGCGCATCCTTGACTTTCGGATCTTGGCTCGCATCGCCTTCAGAGAAGATGGGCTAACCGCCGGCGTGAATCCCAGAATCATTGTCTGTTCCTTCTCGATCCAGCATCCTATACGACGGAAAAAGTACCCAAGAAACTCGAATGACGTGTTGGGATAACGCTTGGCGCGGCGACCATCCTTGCAATAGACAATCTTGGTTTTCACTGGGTGCAGCTCTAAGCCACATTGCTCGAAACGCTGCCGAATTGCCTGCAACAGCGCGACAGCCTGCGCCTCGCTCTTGCAGTGAAGCAGCCCATCATCGGCGTACCGGCACCACACAACGTTCGGATAGTGGTTTGTTAGCTACCTATCGAACACGTAGGGCAGAAACAAGTTAGCCAGAATTGGACTGATCACGCCTCCCTGCGGCGTTCCTTTATCCCGAGGTATTAGTGCACCATCGGGCATCTGCATCGGTGCCGTCAACCAGCGCTTGACATACAGCCTGATCCACGCAGAGTCGGTGTGTTTATCCACCGCCTTCAAGAGCAGATCATGAGGTATGTTGTCGAACAAGCCTTTGATGTCAAATTCGATGACCCAATCATTATCCCAACACCGCTTGCGCGTCACCCCAATGGCGTCCAGAGCTGACTTTCTAGGTCTGTATCTACAGGAGTCCGGCAGGAAGTGCGGTTCAACGGTTGGTTCAAATTCAAGTTTGACCACCATTTGGGCTATCCGGTCGCTGACCGTCGGAACCCCCAGCACTCGCTCTCCACCGGTTTTCTTCGGGATCGGCACCACCCTAACGGGTGGTGGCATGTAACTGCCCGATGACATCCGGTTCCAGAGCTTGTACAAGTTGTCTTTGAGATTCTCCTCGAACGCTGCGATCGATTGCTTGTCAACGCCAGCAGAACCTGCATTGGCTTTGACGAGCCGAAACGCTTCGACCACTCTATGCTTGGAAATGATAAATGGTTTTGCCAGCGGGTGCAGCCTCCTCCCGGGCACTGCCCGGGAGGAGGCTGCACCCGCTGGCTGCTTGACGCTGTCCCTTCGCTCCGCGCTCATTACAAGCGCCTCAACGCTACTACGAACAGCTCCGCCCCAGTATCACGCATCGATACTCTCGATCTCGTAGTTGTAGCTACTTGAATCTTCTCTCTTAGCATCGTGATGACTGGTTCCCGTAGTTCCCGGAAAGAGACTGGTATCGAGTCGCGCCCACTTTACACCGGACACCGCCCGCACAGCATTCGGAATACGCTTGCGGACTTGTCCCGGGGATGGGACACGCCCCCGGTTTTGATGTCATGTCTGGTTCTCGACGCGTCAACATGGGTTCGGGTTTACTCGCCTCTCAATACCTTACCTGATGGGGTCGTTGCCCCGTCGTTTCCACAGTGCTCACCACCGATGCTCTTAACATCAGCAGCTTGAGGTGGTTTGAAGCCGGCCTCCGACGGCAGACTCCGGTGGACCTACCACCATCTCTCTCCGAGCTTATATCTCCGCAAATTTGATCCATTAGGATCTCCTTTAACTTCACTTCTACGGCACACTGTCCCAGGACCAGACCTGGTTAGGCTCAAGCGCCAGTAGCTCAGGTTTGGCATAAACGGGACGGTTGCGTTGGTTGCGACGCTCAGCGCTGCTGAGCTTTGCGGTAAGCACACGATACATGGTGCGAACTGAAGCAAGGTACGTGCCCTCATCGAGCAAGGTGGCGTCTCAGCAGGGTTAGGTTGAGGACCGCGCTTTTTAGCTGTGGCTGCATCTAACTCTCATGCCGCATACTGGCGTCGCCACGTAGACAACGAAGACGAGTACTCGCCGTGACGGCGCATCAGCGCACCGATTTCGCCAGGCCTGGAGCAAGCGTTGGCTGCAATGACGATGCTGATCTTTTGCGCATTGGTAAAGCGCTTTCGCTTGGCCATAGGCACCACCTCAGAGTCGGTGCTCGGTGACACTCGGCGCGCCGGTTCAGGCGCATCTCATATTAGAAACACGAGACGCTCTTCAGACGCATGTCATATTGAAATAGGCTGACTATTTACTTAATAAAAGTTTCCCACTAAACTGATTTATCGATTAGCAGTCGGTATGCATTGTTAACTCCATTGCACACTTCATCGGTTACCATCATCTACACCTTCAAATTTTTCATCGGCCGCGCATGATCATTTTAAACCCCACCATCAAATTTTTCATCGGCGGCGAATGGACGAAGGACGATCCCTGCGTCAACTTTTTCGACGTCGTTGATCCCTTCGTCGAATCCGTTCTGGGTCGCGCGCCTGAAGCCAATGCGGCCACGATTGCGACGGCATTGGCGGCAGCGCGGACGGGGCACGCCATCTGGCGTAACACCAGTACCGCGAAACGCAGCGATCTGATACTTCAGGCATGCCAGTTGTTGCGCGATGGCGTAAGCAAAGGCGTCAGGAGCTATGCCGACGCCAAGACAATCACCTTCCTCCAAATCTAGGATGGCAATGCACAACAAAAAGACCTGGTTTATCACCGGCTGCGACTCTGGCATGGGGTATGCAGTCTCCAAGGAAGTGCTGTCACGCGGCGACGCCGTAGTCCTGACGGCACGCGACGTGGCCAGCGTTCAGCCTCTCGTCGCATCCTATCCAGACCGCACCTTCGCCTACCAGTTAGATGTCACCGACCAGGAAGGCATCTCCGGAGTCGTGGCGCACGCCGAAAAGGCCTCGGGCGGCATCGATGTATTGCTGAATAACGCCGGATATGGCCTGCTAGGCGCCGCGGAGGAAACCTCGCCCCAGGAATACCGCCCGCTGTTCGATGTCAATTTCTTCGGTCTGGTCGAGGTCACCAGGGCCGCGCTTCCCTACATGCGGGCACGCGGTGCCGGGCACATTTTCAACACCTCGTCTCTGGGCGGTTTTGCGGCGTCAGCCGGCTTCGCCTTTTATGCGGCCAGTAAATTCGCGGTCGAGGGCTATTCGGATGCCCTAAAGCAGGAGGTCGCCAGCCTCGGCATCGAGGTGATGGTACTCGAGCCAGGCTCGTTTCGCACCCTGTTCGCCGGCGCTTCAATGCGCCGCACGGCCAGTGATATCGCGGCCTATGCCGGAACACCGATCGACATCACACGCCGGCGCATGGAAGAACGCGACGGGCAGCAACCCAACGACCCGGTGCGACTCGCCCAGGTCCTGTTCCGCCTCTCACGCCTGCGCCGCCTGCCACTGCGGCTGCCGCTCGGTGGAGATGCGGTCACCCGCGTGCGCAGCCGGATCGCGGAAACCATCGCCGAACTGGACCGTTGGGAACCACTGGCCCACACGGTAGCTTTCGACCACCCAGCCGGCTCACCCCTTCACGTTCCACTCGGAGCAAACGCATGATTTACCAACACCGCCTAGTCATCTCCCGCGGGGGCCGCCTTAGCAAACGCAACGAGGTCTTCCAGGGCGATTCGATGAAAGTGATCGAAGCCCATGGTTCCGTGCTGGTCGGCGCATGGGAAGTTTGGATCGGCGCAGAGGCCGGATCGGGCGTCTACCAGATCCGTCAATTCGACAGCCTAGCCACTTGGGAACAGCATCAGCAGCGTCTGCGCGATGATGCCGAGCATGATGACCGACGGCTTTCGCAACTGTACACGCTGTTCGACTTCTGTGACACCTCGATCCTCCGGCTGAACCCCCGCTCGCCCGCCCTGCCGCAGCAGTGGCCGAGCTTCGATGCGGTCCAAGGCCAGCCGCGCGGCGTGTTCGAGCAACGCACGATATGGCTGCGACCCGATGGTGCCGACCACCACCATGCTACCTATTTTGAGAAGATCCAGCCGGCGCTGGAGCGGGAGGGATCGCGTGTCGTAGCATTCTTCGACACCGTGATCGGCCCTGGCACAACGAATGGCCGGTCACATCGCAGCATCGAGTTGCGCTACTTTCCGGACATGGGGGCATGGCAGCTCTGGCGTGAGGCACAGGACAGCGATCAGGCGCTGCGCCAACTCACGCGGCAGGTCTGGCCCTCCATGATAGAGCGCATGGACAGCCTGCTGCTCCGACCCCTAGACTACAGTCGCATCCGCTGACTGGCTTCAAACGGCACCGTGAGCCTGCTGTATCCACACCCAACTCCAAAGGCGACAACAAGCTGATAGGAAACTTACCCACATGAAACGTCCCAACATTCTGATAATCATGGCCGACCAGTTGTCGGCACTAGCACTGCCATTCCATGGCAACGTGGCGGTCAAAGCCCCCTACCTTCAGGAACTAGCCAACCATTCGGCTGTCTTCGACAACGCCTACTGCAACTTCCCGTTGTGCTCGCCAGCGCGCTCGTCGCTTATGGCGGGTCAGTTCGCGTCGCGCATCGGCGCCTTCGACAACGCCAGCGAGTTCCCCGCAGCAACGCCGACGCTCCCCTACTACCTGAACAGTCTGGGCTACAAAACCATACTGTCAGGTAAAATGCACTTCGCGGGCCCGGACCAGTTGCACGGGTTCCAGCAACGTCTGACCACGGACATCTACCCGTCAGACTTCGCATGGACGGCCGACTGGCGCAAGAAAGAGTTCGAACCCGCACCCTCAGGCTACAACCTCGGAACCATAGACGAAAGCGGCCCCTGCTACCGTAGCCTGCAACTCGACTATGACGAGGAGGTGGAGGCGAAGTCGATCCAGTGCCTCTACGACCTGGCTCGCGACGAATCGACCGACCCCTTCTTCTTGTGCGCCTCGTTCACCCACCCGCACCCGCCCTTCCACATACTCCCCGAGTACCTTGACCGCTACAAGCCTGAGGAGATCAACCTCCCGATTGTTGGCGACATGTCGATGGAGCAGCGCGACATCCTCAGCCGCTGGATCCAGTTTTCGCACGGCCTGGCCGAGAAGTCCGCCAGCGAGGAGCAGATTCGCCGCGCCCGCCACACCTACTATGCGATGATTAGCTACATCGACGACAAGGTAGGCAACTTGCTTCGCGCCCTGAAGCGCTCGGGCCTAGACGAGAACACCATAGTCGTCTTCACCACTGACCACGGCGAAATGATGGGCGAACGTGGAATGTGGTTCAAGCGGGTGTTCTTCGACTGGGCCACCAAAGTGCCGCTGCTTATCCGCCTGCCCGGGTCGTCGACGATGCGCAGGATCCCCGACTGCGCCTCCCTCGTCGACCTGCTTCCGACGCTGATGGACTTCTGCACGGACGGAGACTCAACGGCATGGATCGACCCGATCGACGGCCGCTCTTTGCGACCGCTGATGGAGGGCGCCTCAGACCCGGATCAGGCGACTGCCTTTGTGGAGTACATGGCCGATGCGGTCTCCACGCCCTGTTGCATGCTGCGGCGCGGACGCTACAAGCTCATCTATACTCACGGCCATCCGGATCAGCTCTACGACATGATCGATGACCCGAACGAGCTGCACAACATCGCCTCCAGCGCACTAGATATCTCGACAGGCCTGCGCAACGAACTGCTTTCATGGTGGGATCCGGAGAAGATCCGGAGCGAGGTGCTGGCAAGCCAGACTCGACGACGCTTCATCAAGGAACTCCCGAGCGAGATGCGTCCGCCCTGGGACTTCCAGGCCCACGTTGACGACACGCAACGCTTCGTGCGGCGCACAAGCGGGCTGACCCTCAAGCAGCGCAGCCGCTGGCCCCGCATCTCGACCATCAAGGAGTAGACTCATGCCCAATCAGGATTCTGAAGTAACGCCTGGCCAGAAAATGGACTATGTGCAACTGGCTTTGTAGCTCGGCAGCGGTGAACAAACTTGGCTGCGCATTGTGTGACTGAATGTAGTGCTCAGCCTCAGACAGCAAAACCGCTAACGCACCCTCA